>JBCBYJ010000273.1:0-2464 GCA_039815905.1 Pseudomonadota bacterium
TGAACCGATCAAGCACAAGGGCATGGACGTGATCCCGATGGAGTTCTTGAAAGACTTGCTGCCGGTGCCGAGCACGCTTGCAGAAGGCTATACCGGCAAGACTTCAATCGGGGTGATCTTACGCGGCATCAAAGACGGGCAACCCGTGACCAAGATGATCTATAATGTCAGCGACCATGCTGAGACGAATAAAGAAGTTTCGGCTCAAGCTGTGAGCTATACGACGGGGGTCCCGCCGGTCTCCGGCGCGGCAATGTTCTTCAAAGGCGAATGGGCCGGCGCGGGCGTGTTCAATGTCGAACAATTCCCGGCCAAGCCCTTCTTGGAAGACGTCGCCAAGCGCGGCCTGCCTTGGCATGTGATTGATGTGCCCGCGGGGCGGCAGGACGATTTGTTCGCGGTGGAGACCTAACAGCAGCCCCCAGCCTCTTTCGCGACCGGCGTGTGCGGAATCTCATCGCGCAGATCGTGGCCATAGGTCGGGATCGAGTCCATTGTGTGAAACATTTCCCAGACCACGCCTTGCGGGTCACGCGCCCAATGCTTGTTGGAGGATGCATAGCAACACTGTGCGCCAGGCTCAGGGCGTGTCGACTGCTCGGCGGCCTGCAGGGCGGCATTCAGCCCCTCTAATTCTGAGTCGCTATCGACTTGCAGGCCGAGATGATCGACGCCGCGCACAGCGCCATCGCGCTGACTGACCGCGAGGTTGAGACACGGATCGTCGAGCATCCATTTCATATAATCGGGCTTATCAACCGTCGGCGCTTGGCCGAACAGGGCGGAATAATAGCGTTTGGTCGCCTCCAGATCTGCGGCGCTAATGTGGATGTGTAAGCGTTTCATGAGAGCTCCAATTCTGTAGAGGGTTGGCTAGAAAGAACGCCGCGACAGCAGTCTTCCATGAGGAATTCGATGAGGATTTGCAGCGCCGCATAATTGGCCACTGAAATCAACGCGCGGCCTTGTCTTTCTTGTTTGATCAGCCCGGCCTGCGCCATCGCTTTCAAGTGATGACCAAAGGTCGTGGCGGGAATGTTCAAATGGTCCCGCATGGCGGAGACGCTCAATCCTTCAGCGCCCGCTTGCACCAAGAGACGAAGGATCGCGACCCGGTTGGCGTGGCCGAGCGCGGCGAAAGCAGAAGCAGCGGATGTATCACTCATAAAATCTATATATCTAGAAAAATAGATATTACAAGGCCTAATGTGTCTGGCCCTGCTTGATCGCGGCGGACCTTTCGACCTAGCGCCTAGCCTAATGCTTTGCGCATGCGGAGGATGGGCACGATCGTGCCGGCCGCTCGTATAGTTGCCGCCATATAATGTGCGCCGCCTCGACCAACCGCCGCAGCCTGCCAATGCCACGTCAATATAGATCAGGAAATACGTTCCATCATCGACCAAGAGCGTATCCACCCCCATGGTTTCGCTGGAGCGCTCCACTTACTTTTCATCCAAGAACTTCGGCAAGAGCGCGGCCATAGACTCGGCCATAAGCGCATCGATCGCTGGTATGTCGTCACGTGTTGCAATTCGAAGGTGCATTTGCTCAACCATATCCTTACTGGGAAAACCCTAGCGCAAGAGTGATCGCCGTCAAAAGGAGCCCGCGTGTGTCTGAGCCATTCCCCACGCCATGCTTTGTCCTCGACCTTAAGCGCCTGCGATCTAATCTGGAAACCGCGCGGCACATTCGTGAATCGGCCGGGTGTAAGATCCTGCTTGCGACCAAAGCTTTTGCACTGCCGGCAGTATTTCCTTTGATGCGCGATTATCTCGATGGCACCACGGCGAGCGGGGAACAAGAAGCCAGGCTCGGCGCCGACCATTTTGGCAAAGAGGTGCATGTCTACTCGCCAGCCTATGCGCCGGGCGAAGTTGAGCGTCTCAGCCAGGTTGCGCAGCATATTTACTTCAACTCCGCGGCGCAGATTAAGCGCTTTGGCGGCGTCGCGAAAGCGGCTGGTGCGACACTCGGCCTGCGCGTCAATCCCGGCTTCTCAAACGCCACTTTGGGCGGGGATTTATACGATCCGTGTGCCCCCATGTCGCGCTTCGGTGAGGTGCCAGCGAAGTTGCAGGCCGTCGATTGGACCGCCGTCGATATTTTCCATGTCCATGCGCTTTGCGAGAGCCTTGCGGATGGCTCGGTCGGACTGATAGAGCATGTCGCACAGCTTTTCGCGCCTTATCTTGACCGGGTCAGTACGGTCAATTTTGGCGGCGGTCATTTCTTCAAGCACATCCGGCATGTGGGTCGAAGCGCTGGCATCCAGCAAAGCAATATCGCCATCATTCCAATGCGTGTCGATGACGCTGGCATGCAGCTCGCCCGTATCGACGACCAAGCCACTGCCAGGTTCGAGGATGACTTCGACGTCAAATCGCGCTCGGAAGGCTCGGATCGCGGCGATCAGCGCCTCGACATCATAATCCGGCTTGTTGAGGAAATGACCGCCGCC
>JBCBYJ010000274.1:0-2462 GCA_039815905.1 Pseudomonadota bacterium
CAATCAGGTCATCAAAGTCGAGCGCGCCGCGCTGTGCCTTTTCTCGCGTGTAAGCGGTGATGATTGGCAATCCGATCTTCATCAGCGCCACGCTGCGATCGCGCAGGTCTATCGCTTTGAGGCCCGTCTGAACCGCCTTCATGCGTGTAATCTCGCGTCCCTCTGGCGCGCCCGACTTGAGATTGCGGCTGAACAGGTCCGCCGTAAGCGCGCTGGCTTTGCTTGTATACGGATTGCTGCCGGCCGGGAAATCGGCTTTGGCGCCCGCAATCGCTGACATGTAGAGCGCGTATTTCTGAACCGGATCGCCGCTCTGTAGGACGTCCGTAAGCGCGTCGCGGAGTTTGATATCGGCCTTGCCGGGATCCGCGATCGCCTTGAGATCGTCTAGGACGGCGCGCACAGGGTCGGATGGAAATTCCGACTCCATCGCTGATGCTAAAAACTCAGATCGCAGATCCGTGGATGCGTCCGCAGCGGAGCGGATACGCTCTATCCATTCCTTTTCGGAACTCTCATTGCGATAAAAGTGTGAAAGCTCATGGCGTTTAAATTTCAGCGCATCAACGGCCGCGTTCAGTCCCAACCCGCCCGTTGCGTCGACCAAGCCCTGCATTTCGTCTGGCTTGAGTATCGGCAAGTCCTCGAGACCCGCCTGCAAAACACCCCGCCAAAGGGCGTTGGCTTCATCCTCTTCGATGGCTTTAAAGCCCGGCGCAATCCCAGCCTCTAAGGGAAATCGTCTCAGAATCCGTGCACAGAGCGCATGGATCGTCTCAATGCGCAGTCCGCCGGGTGTTTCAAGTGCTCGCGCAAACAGTCGACGGGCTTCTAGAAAGTCTTCTTCCGTATACGAACTTTGTGGGCGCCCTTCCAATTCCGACAGAGATTCTCGCAGCTGTTGATCAGTCGCAACGGCCCATTTTCCGAGCCGCGCATAGAGCCGAGACAGCATCTCATTGGCCGCCGCCTTGGTGTAAGTGATGCACAAGATCGAATCTGGGCGCGCCCCAGGCTGACCATTGCGTGGAAGCAGCAGCCGTGCGACCCGGTCGATCAGGACCTTGGTTTTCCCTGACCCCGCATTGGCTTCGACCCATGACGACTGCATCGGGTTCGCGGCTTCAGCCTGAGCCCGTTTGGCAGCGGCGAGTGCATCGCTATCCGGGGATTTCACAGCCTCAATCATGGGTGCTCAATCCGGTCCACTCATCGCGTCTTGCGAGCCGTGAGAAGACGCTTTCATAGGCAACACGCTCTGGCCGCGGCGCGCTGAGATACGGGTGATCGGGATTGGCGAACGCGGTCAAAAGCTCAATCAGCCCGGCTTCAGCGTCGGCGATCGTTTCCGAGACAGACTTTGGTTCGATCTTCCCGCGCGCGGCGCCTGATCCGATCTCTCGAACGTCAAACTGTGTCCCGAACTGGATATAGGTTAGCGCGCCCACCTCGACCGGCCCGAGTTTTTCATATCCGCCTTCACGGGCGATCAATCCCTGCAAAGGCATTTGTGGACTTAGCCCTGCTCTGACTTGTTTTTCTGATGGGGGTCGACCGGTTTTAAAGTCGAGCACCGCGATGCCGCCATCGACGCGCATCTCTATGCGGTCTGCGGTTCCAGAGAGCTCGAAGCCTTTCCCGGCAATACTCAACCGAAGGGATCCACGTTCTTCCGTGTACGGATCTCCGATAATAGAGTGGCTCTGCTCGGATCGCCAAATCAAATAATCCGCGCAGACTTCAAGTCGCTTGAGGCGCAGCGCAATCAAGTCCGCTTCGCTTTCGCCGCCAGCCCGCAGCTCAGCTTCGAGGACCTCCAGCAAAGCCTCTGGGGTTTCGCTTATGCGTTCCAATTCGAAACGCTCCAAAGCTTTGTGGATTGCCGTCCCCCTGACACGCACATCCGCAGGCAAATTAAGCGGGTCAAGTGCCCGTAAACCAAGGACGGATTCGCAATAGATCGCGTACGGATCGCGGATCAATTGCTCGACGCGTGTGACTGACAGTTTTGAAGGCCGCGCCGCGAGCGGTGGGCAGGGCCGAGGTTCTGCGGAGAAAGACGCGGGCAAGGGAGGCGCTTGCTCGATGTGCGCGAGCCATGCGGTTGGATCATGTCCTGGCGCAGGCGATAAAACCGCCTCGGCCGCACCCCCAAGAGCACCGCGCGTCAGAGTCTTTAACCGCCAAATCCACCTCGCCGAAATCGCCGGCTTATCGTCTCGCCGTTTTGAACAGAGCAGCGTAACGCGCGGCGCTGACGCCAATTGCGCGAAATCGTGAGCCGAAAGACCAATCCGCTCATCGGGATCTGACAAGCCTATTTTCGTTCGAAACACTCTTGGCAGGAAAGCGTCCGCGGTTGGCTGATCCGGCCATATGCCCTCATTCAAACCCGCCAGGATGAGACGATCGGCCGTCTGTAAGCGCGCCTCAAGTGGCCCCCAAATCGCGAGTCTCGGGTG
>JBCBYJ010000275.1:0-2460 GCA_039815905.1 Pseudomonadota bacterium
CCGCAATAAGGCCCCAAACTGCGAGATTACGCATATTCATGGATCGTTCCCGACGTTAGACTTGTCTTTCCCACCCAATATAGGGGAAGGCTTGCATGAAAACGACTCAAATCATCTCAATCTGTGACATAAGCTTCACCTATGGCTCCAGATCGTGCAGGTTGAGCCGCCGTTTAGAGGGATAATCCATGAAAGACGCGCTGAAAGTCTATGGCCCGCTGGCTGTGGCCATCTTAATCGCTTTGATCGTGACGATGCGCTTGATCGCGCCGCCACCACCGAGCAAAATTGCCTTTGCGGCGGGCGGTGTAGATGGCCAATATTATGCCCTGGCGCAGCACTATGCCGAGGCGCTTTCGGGGCACGGGATTGAAGTCGAGGTTTTAGAAACCGCTGGCACAGTCGAGAATTTCGAGCTGCTAAAATCTGGCGCAGCAGATGTTGCGCTCTTACAAGGCGGCCTCACCGGCGACGCGGAACGCGCCAGCATTCAGTCGCTTGGCGGCATGTTTGCCGAACCGTTCTGGATCTTTGTCAGCGGCGACAGTGTGGCCGATGATTTTGGCGATCTCGACTCATTGCGGGTCGCCGCCGGTCCGATTGGCTCAGGGACGCGCGCGATGACCGAGCGTTTGCAGACCGAATGGGGCGGCACCTGGCAGCCGCTCGTGCCGCTGTCGGGTACGACTGCGGCGAGCGCCCTGATGGCCGGCGATGTCGATGCGGCGGTCTTCACCGCGTCCGTCAATGCCAGCTATATTCAAAGCCTGCTCCGGGCTGAGACGATCAAGCTCATCGGGGTGCGTCGAGCCAATGGCCTCGCCATGCGCGATGCGGCTTTGGCCAGGGTCACGCTGTTTGAAGGCGTGGTCGATATGGACCGCAACATTCCGGGCGAGGATGTCTCTTTGATTGCCGCGATTGCCCAGCTTGGGGTGCGCGAAGACTTGCACCCAGCTTTGCAATCAGTGCTGCTCGAGGCCGCCGAACCCCTGCACGATGTTGGCACCATGATCACGACTGGCGGCACCTATCCCGATCCCAATCAGACCGATCTCACTCTGTCGTCCGAAGCGCGGCGCTATTATAAAAAGGGCCCGACATTTCTGCGCCGATATTTCTCATTTGGCTGGGCGAATTTTTTGGAGCGCGCTTGGGTGTTCTTAATCCCGCTCGTGACGCTGATGATCCCGCTGGTGCAAATGGCCCCGCCGGTTTATCGCTGGCGCATCCGTCGCAAAATCTATATCTGGTATAATGACCTGCACGATTTGGAGCGCCGCGGCTTTGATGCCACCGATGAGGCGACCCGCGAAACGGTCTTAGCCGACATCCAGGCCTTACAACACGAAGTTGGCCGGGTCGAAGTGCCAGTGTCTTATAATGATGAACTCTATCATTTGCGCAGCCATATCAATTTTGTCGAAGCCCTGATCTCGCGCCAGGCCGTTCGCGCCACATAAGCGGGCCAAATAAGCGGGCCTGGCGGGGGCGTTTAGGAATTATCGTCCGAGACTTGACCCAGCGATGACTTGACCTGACCGTCCGCGCTAGACCATAGTTCCAAAAAAGAACGGACCTTGAGGAGGGCTTTGAAATGAAACCCGTTTGTTTGGTGATCGGCGCCGGCGCTGGGATTGGCGGCACCGTCGGAACAAAGTTTGCCAGTGAAGGCTATCATGCCGTCCTGTGCCGACGCAGCGATAAAGAAGGTCTCGACCGGCTGGTCGACGGCATCAAATCGGCTGGCGGCGAGGCGACAGGTCTATTGCTCAATGCGATTGACGAAAACTCGATCGAAGACGCCGTCACGCATGTCGAGCAGTCGATCGGTCCAATTGAAGTGGTGATCTATAATCTCGGCGCTCAGATTGGCGATCGGACGCTTGAAGACACCAGTTACAAAGCCTTCGAAATGGGCTGGCGGCTCGGCACATTTGGACTGTTCCGCCTCGCCAAAACGGTCTGCCCGCTGATGCAAGAGCGTGGCAGCGGCAAAATAATCGTCACCTCCGCGACCGCTGCGGTGCGCGGAAATAGAGGCCAACACTCACATGCAGCCGCGATGGGCGGACGCCGCATGTTGTGCCAAACCCTGAACGCCCAATATGCCTCGAAGGGCATTCATGTGACGCATATTCTGGTCGATGGCGCTGTCGATGCCCCCGACACTTTGGGCAAGATGCTCGGCCCGGACCTGTTTCAGAAACTGCGCGAAACGCGCGGCGCGGAGGATGGGCTTTTGCTGCCCGTCGAAATGGCAGAAACCTATTACCATGTCGCCACCCAGCATCGCTCGGCCTGGACCCATGAACTCGACTTGCGGGCCTATTCTGACGTCGCTTGGTGGAACCACGTTTGAAGCCGCCAGCGCTGCTGTCACATCCGACAATTGTTGCGCCATAGCGGCCCCTCTATGCTGTTCCTTTTAGAGGAGCGTAGCGATGGTATTCAGATATT
>JBCBYJ010000276.1:0-2452 GCA_039815905.1 Pseudomonadota bacterium
CGGCAGTTCGTACTGCGTTTTATTAAAGCGCGCCTAGCCTTTTTTAAAACCTCAGGGCGAGCGCCCGTGAGGGGTTTGGTGCTGGGGTCAGGGTTTGAAAAAGAAGAATGCCCCTGAGCGGACTCGACCGGCGCGCCCCGCTCAAACCCCCTCAAACTGCGAGTTGAGAAACTGAGACAATGACTTTTATCCGGCTCATCGTGTAATACCTGGGCGCATCCGGCCATGGGTCGAACGCGAGGGGGACGCCTTTAAAACCTAGGGCTGAAACTGCATCGGCGCTACAATTTGGACGCACCTCATGTCGACCCCCGAAACCACTGCCGCCCCGACCGCACAGCGCGAGCGGTATCAAATTCTAGATGTTCTGCGCGGCTTTGCCCTGCTTGGCGTCCTTGTTGCAAATCTCGTTGAATTGGGCGGGCAAGACCTGATGGCGACCGCGGATCAACTCGCCGCCCTGCCCTCTGCGGCCGTCGACCGTCAGACCAATTGGTGGCTCGACCTGCTTGTGTTTGATAAAGCCAATACGCTCTTCGCAGTTTTGTTCGGGGCTGGGTTTTGGATCATGTTAGAGCGGCTCTCGGCCCGCGGCGCAGCCTTTGAACGCATTTATCTCCGTCGCATCGCGATCCTCACCGTCCTCGGCTTTGTGCATCTTCTCGGCTGGTTCTCTTGGGATATTTTGCACGTCTATGGGTTAACCGCTTTCCTGCTCTTTTTCAGCCGCAACCTGTCTGATCGTGCGATGTTTTGGATCGCTTTGCCGCTGCTCACAATTGCCCGCCCCTTGATTGAGTGGGCGCTGCCACATGTTGGGTTCATCGCCGCAGCCTCGGATGCGGCTTATAGTGATGCGGCCATCCTGACGCGCCAAGCGGCCGCGCAATCGGGAGACTTTCTCGCCTGGGTCAGCGCTATGAATGAGATGAACTGGCTCGATTGGTTCTTTGGCGGCGTCATCCTTGCCTGGATCGCTTATGGTCTCGGTCGCTTCTATATCGGCGCCTGGGTCGCTCGAAAGGGTTGGATTCAAACCGCGGAAGATAAGCTTCAAATCGTTCAGCTCTGGACCGTCCCGATCCTGGTCACCGGGTTTTGCCTGCAATATATCGCCATGGCGACGCAAGAAAATCCGGGCGCCTCATGGACCGACTCCGCGGCGCTGTCCTTGGAAATCATTCACGGACTGGCGACGCCGATCATCGCCGCCGGCTATGTCTGTGTTTTGGTTCTCTTGCATTTTAGCAAGCGGCTAAATTGGCTGGTGCGTCCGTTTGCGCCCGTTGGGCAGATGGCCTTAACCAATTACTTGCTGCAAAGTCCGTTCATCATCCTCATTCTGACCGGCATCGGGCCTGGGCTCGGTCTGGTCGGACAGGCGGGCAGCACCGATTACACGCTCTATGCGCTGTGCTTTTTTGGCGCCCAAATGGTGTTCAGTCATTTTTGGATGAAAGCTTTTGCGTATGGTCCCGCCGAGTGGGCCTGGCGCGCGGCGACCTATCGGACCCTGCCAAACTTGCGGCGAACCGCGTAAACCCTGCGCCTCCCGCCACGACACCCTTGGAAAATTGGCGCTCAAGGGTTACCTTTAACGTGAACGTCAGGAGTGCGCCCATGTTCCTCAATTTCTTCAACGAGCTGCGCGAAGCCAAAGTGCCGGTCACGCTGAAAGAATATCTGTCTTTGATGGAGGCCATGGATAAAGGCGTCATCGATCGCGACGTTGAGGATTTTTATTATCTCGCCCGCGCCGCTTTGGTCAAAGACGAGCGCAATATCGACAAGTTCGACAAAGTGTTTGGCCATGTCTTTAAAGGCTTGGACAGTCTCGGCGATGCCGTCGATGCGCAAGACTTGCCGGAAGAATGGCTGCGCAAGATGACTGAAAAATTCCTCTCGCCTGAGGAAATGGCCGAGATTGAAGCCATGGGCGGCTTTGAGAAGCTGATGGAAACGCTGAAACAGCGCTTAGAAGAGCAGAAAAAGCGCCATGAAGGCGGCAATAAATGGATCGGCACGGGCGGCACTTCGCCGTTTGGGGCCAATGGCTATAATCCAGAAGGCGTGCGCATCGGTCAGGACAAATCGCGCCATCGCCGCGCCACCAAGGTTTGGGACAAGCGCGAGTTCAAAAACTATGATGACAGTGTCGAGCTCGGCACGCGCAATATCAAAGTCGCGATGAAGCGTCTGCGCAAATGGGCGCGCACGGGCAGCCCGGACGAACTGGATCTCGACGCGACCATTCGCAACACGGCCCGGCAGGGATATCTCGATATTGAGATGCGCCCAGAGCGCCGCAATTCGGTGTCTGTGTTGCTCTTAATGGATGTTGGCGGATCGATGGAGTACTTTGTCCTGTCCGAAACCGCGGCGTCGGTTGCAGATGGTTTGGCTATTATGGATGAATCTTTGGAAGAGATTGCGGCCAGCGACGGCGCCAAAG
>JBCBYJ010000277.1:0-2386 GCA_039815905.1 Pseudomonadota bacterium
CCTCTCCGATCTCATGCGATCATAGAGATCATCTTCGCGGGTCATCAGATCGCCCGCCGGAACCAGCTCAGAACCAGTGCAAGGGGGCGCTTGGAATGTCAGCTCATCCGGGTCGACGCAAAAATCCCTGCTGGCGGCCCAGTCTAGAAACTCCTCGGCATAGGGCGTGCCGCTGAGATGGTTGTGCAAGTCCCCGCCTTTCGGCATCTCACGCAAGAAAATGCGCAAGAAGCTTTGATCCGACCGAATCCTCTCAAACACACGCGCCGTCTGTGCTTCGTGGCGAGAGGTCGACTGCGCCGACAGCGAAAACGATTGTGACCCCGTCGCGCAGGTTGCGACAAGGCAACAGGCGGCGGCTAAGCCTGCGAATTTTAAAGTGGATTTACCTGGCGGCATTTTTCACGAAGTCTTCGATGAAATCAGCGTGATCCGCATCGGGTTGACCAGAGTACCAGCTGCCACGGACATGCCGCCGGATCGCGCGATCATTGGTTGCGGCGGCGGCCGAGTGCCACAGATAAGCGTCATGAAACAAGACATCGCCCGCTTCGCAATAGACCGGGATTTCGCCTCGAACCTTTTCAAACGCGAGCGGCAGATCGATCGGTGGGCTTTGATCGGTGTGACCGCCAGTCGGCTTGCTACCCTCTGGGACCGGTGCATTATTGACATTCTTGTGCGGCGCTGGCGTGGCCCATTTATGCGACCCGGGCACGACCCGTAAGAAGCCATTGTCTGGGCTGGTCGCATCGATATTGATCGTGAAGGCCACCGAAGGCCAAACATCGCGGTGTGGACCGCTTTGCCAGTCAGAGTGCCAGCCGATCCGCCGATACCCTGAATGGCGTCCGCCGCGCGCGTCCTGGTAGACGACGCCGAACCGGGAATGCTCTTGCAAATACCCGCCTGGCACCCATCGCTCCATGAGCGACACAATTTCGGGCGAGAGGACAGATTGGCGTGTTTTGTCTGAAATTTCGGTGATGTATTGGACATAGTTCGAAAACCGCACCGCCGCGTCGACGCCATCATCCAAAAGCACGGAATTGCCATATCGGTCGGCCAGGCTGCCCGCGATGACTTGATTCTGCGCGGCGACACACTCGTCCGTCAGGGCCTCGAGCGTTTCGGGCTCAAACAAGCCTCTCAGAATGGCGAATCCATAATCTGTGAAAAACTGATCCAATTCATCGAGCTGGGTGGCCTCGAACACCCCGAACTCCTCAAGCAAAACTTGCATGGGCTGCCTCTTTTTCCGTCCTGGCGCATCTGATTGATTTATTTAGAATAACCGGCGTCCCTTAAGCAACCGCCTGCGGCGCGCGACGCGCAATATGGCGTCAGCGTGCAATGAGGTGCAGCACATTCAGCGCAATACGGGTTAGAAATCGGGCGGCCCTATGCCGATGCAGATATTCTCGCAGCCCGCAGCTTGAGTCGGGCTTTCAAACCTCCACCGTACGCATTGACGAGACCCTTAGAGGACATGCGGCATGGACGCTTATATCGAAAATGCCCGGAGCCTTTTAGGCATTGTGTTTATCCTCCTCGTGGCTTGGGGGGTCTCATCGAACCGCCGCAATGTGCCGTATCGCGATGTGTTCATCGCGCTCGCCATCCAAGCGAGCATCGGGGCGATGATCTTCACGGTGCCAGGTTTGCAAGATGGATTGGCTGGGGTCACCGGCCTTGTCAGCGCCTTGCAGGCCGCGACTCTTGAAGGCACACAATTCGCGTTTGGGCATTTGGCAGGCGGGAACGCGCCTTATGAGATGACGCAACCTGAGAACAGTTTCATTATCGCGTTCCAAGTCCTGCCGATGATCTTAGTCGTGTCCACGCTCGCCGCAATCACGTGGCATTGGGGCATTCTTGAATCGATCTGTCGGGCGATTGGCTTTGTTTTCAAGCGCGTGCTGAATCTCTCCGGACCTGCCGGGCTCGGGGCCGCGGCCAGTGTGTTTCTGGGCATGGTCGAGACGCCCATGGTCATTCGTCCATATTTGAACCGCCTGTCGAGAGCCGATATCTTGCTGGTCATGAGCGCCGCAATGGCGACGGTCGCAGGAACCATGATGGCGGTTTATATCGCGCTGCTCTTACCCAAAGTGCCGGGCGCGGGCGCGCACATCATCGCGGCATCATTTATGTCGGCGCCGGGCGCCATCGCAATTGCCCGAATATTAGAACCACCAGGCGCAGACGCGCGCCATTTCGAAGAGCAAAAACTGCCCAAGTTCTACCAGTCGACAATGGATGCGTTCATGCGCGGCGTGCAGGATGGATTGAATGTCTTTCTCAGCGTGATCGCGATGATCATCGTTTCCGTCGCGATCATTGCGCTGATCGATAACGCCCTCGCGGCGTTTGCACCCATGGTTGG
>JBCBYJ010000278.1:0-2402 GCA_039815905.1 Pseudomonadota bacterium
GAACAGCTCCATAAGCAAGGCGTGTCGTTCACGCCCATCTAAAATGACTGCCCCGCCAACCCCCATGTTGACCGCTTTTGCGGCCGTTTCAAGTTTTGGAATCATCCCACCGGATATCGTACCATCTTGCATCAGAGCTTCAACGCGGTCGCGGCGAATGTCTCGGATGAGGTCGCCTTGCTTGTCGAGGACCCCAGCGACGTCGGTCAGCAAAAATAACCGCTTCGCCTGAAGCGCAGCTGCAATCGCCCCGGCAGCGGTATCGGCATTGACATTATAGCGGCGGCCATCATCGCCAACGCCAACCGGCGCAATGACCGGAATGATTGCATTTTCACTCTGCATCAGGGCGTTGAGGACCGAGATGTCAATTTTTTCAGGTTCGCCAACATAGCCCAAATCGACGACTTTTTCGATTTCGCTGCTGGCATCGCGCTTGGTGCGCGTGGCTTTGGTGACCCGCATCAAATCGCCATCCGCGCCGGACAGACCCACGGCTTTACCCCCGGCGGCATTCATCGCGCGCACGATTGACTTATTGATCGGGCCAGACAGCACCATTTCGACCGCTTCCATGGTCGCATCATCGGTCACACGCAGACCATCGCGAAACTCCGACTGAATCCCCAGCCGCTCTAAGAGTTTGGCAATTTGCGGCCCGCCGCCATGCACAACCACGGGGTTCGCGCCGAGCTGTTTGAGCAATACGACATCGCGCGCAAAGGCCGCGGAGAGCGCTTCATCGACCATGGCATGGCCGCCATATTTGATCACAATGGTGCGCCCGGCATAGCGCTGAATATAAGGCAGCGCTTCGGACAGCGTTTCGGCCGTCAATTGGGCGGGTTGAATGGGCGCGTCAGTCATGGCGCTGGGCTTTAGCTGGATTTGACCCGAAATGGAACCAGTTTCACACGGCCCAAATGGGCAGCCCCCCGGCTGTCCTTTCGGCAAAGACGGGAGGGGCTGTTAGACGCCGTGACCCGCGGCGTTTAGTAAACGACGCCGACCCGCGCGCCAAAGAATTGCGGCGGACCAGAGATGAAGGTCGGGATCCCAAACGCGTCGCCGGTATTGCCCGCATCAATCAAGTATTCTTCGTCAAACAGATTGCTGACATAGGCGCTGACATAGAGCGTGTCGGTGAGATCAAGCCGGGCATTGAAATTGACCAAGGCATAGCTGTCTTGGCTCAGCAATTCGCGCTCTGTATTGTCGAAAAAGACTTCCGATTGCCAGGTCGCACTGGGCACCAATGAGAGCGCGCCGACGGGCGTCTCAAAGATGAATTTCGCGGCGATCGAGGCCGTATGATCCGGCGAAAGACGCGGTTGGTTACCGGCGAAAGTCGCGCCCATTTCATCATCAAAGCGGGCTTTGTTATAGCCATAGGATGCGGTCAGCGCGAAGGCATCGCTCGGGTCGTAGCTGATCTCAATCTCAGCGCCTTCCGCGGTGGCGTCGCCAGCATTGATCGGCTGAAGCAAGCCTTGATCATTAATCTCCGTCGTTTGGAAATTGCTGTAATCATAATAGAAGACAGAGGCATTCAAGTTGAGCTGATTGTCGAATAAGGAGCTCTTCAATCCGGCTTCGAAAGCATCAACGATCTCAGCATCGAGCGTCGTGAAGCCTGCTTGAGGGCTGCCGGCAGAGGCGGTGATGACTTCCGGGCGTCGGCCACGGGCGGCATTTGCATAGAGGTTCACCGATGGATTGAGTTCAAACTTCGCCGCGGCGCGCCAGGTCACATCATCAAATTCATCGCTGGCTTCAATCAGCCCGCCAGTCTCTTGAACAAAAATCCCGGCCAAAGTGAGATTGCTTGGACCTTCTGGCAATTCAACCAAGAGGCCGCTGGATTTCTCGTCTGCTGTAAACCGCACGCCGCCCGTCAATTCGAGGCGATCTGTGACATCAAACGAGACGTCGCCAAAGACTTCATAGCTCGTGGTTTCACCAAAATTGGTGAAAATCTCATTATGGATGGGTTTCAGCGGAACCGTGCCCAAAAGGGCGATCACATCCGGATTTAGGTTTGTGTCTGGCAGCGCCTCAACCGGCGGGGCCGTTGGCGGCACCAGAAAACCACCTAAGAGCGCCTGCACGGCGCGTTCGTCATAAGTCAGGGGAACGGCTTGGCTTCCGGTTTCGTCAAAATAATTGACGCCGACAAAGCCGCGAACCCGTTCATTGACATCAAAGTTTAAGCGCAGCTCCTGGCTAAACTGCTCGCTCTCAGCATCCTCGGCAAAGACGAAAAGCGGCAGGCCAAAGCCATCAGGATCGAACACTTCCAAGCTCTCAAACTCGCGATACCCGGTAATTGATGTCAGGCTGAGACTGTCGGAAATGTCATAAGTGGTCAGCAAAGTGAGACCATAGACTTCCCGGTCCAGCCC
>JBCBYJ010000279.1:0-2395 GCA_039815905.1 Pseudomonadota bacterium
CGGGCATCGGCATTGGCGCGCCGCGCTTCGGCTTGAGCAACATCCGTGATGGTCGCGTCGCGCAGCTCAAAGCGGCGCTTCGCCCCGCGCACTTGTTCCTCCAGGGCCGCAACACTGGCTTGCTGAAAGGCCAGGACCGCTTCATCGCGCAGCACATCGGCATGGGCAGATACCGCATTTAGAATCAGGGATTGACGGACGCTGCCGACATTCGCATCGGCGGCCGCTGCACTGCTCGTCGCTTCGGCAATGCGGGCGCGGTTGCGATAGCCTTCATAAAGGGACTGGGTGACATTCAAGCTAACATCAAGCGTATCCAGATCGAGATTGGAGGTGCTTTGTGTTCCTGCAATCTGATCGAAGGCAGACGTGCGCTGAACATCCTGACGTTGATAAGAACTATCAATCGAGACCGAAGGCCGGGTTGGAGCGCGAGCAATGTCGATCCCGGCATAAGCGGCGCGCGCCGCCGCGCGTTCGGCTTCAAGCAAAGGATTCGCATCCAGCGCGAACACAATCGAGTCCTCTAAGGATTGCGCGACGGCCGTCGAACCGCAGAAAACGCCAAGCAAGGCTCCCGCAAGAGATAGCGGTTTTAACATTGAAGACTCCCTATGCCGACCCGCTTCGCGTCGCTTCAAGGCCCGGTGAATCACTTTTCGCGAAACGCTTGGTCAACGGACGACCCGAGCGGATCCCATAAATATTGCAGCAGCGTTCGCTCACCTGTCACGAGCAGGACTTCGGCCGGCATTCCGGGACTGAGCGTGAGCGTCAGATCAAGCGTTTCTTCAAGCTGCGCCAATTGCGCACTGTCCACTTCAACGCTCACTTTGAAGTAAGGCGCGCCGGTTATCTCATCCATAAATGTATCCGGCGAGACGGTTTTGACGACGCCATTAATCCGCGGCAGGTTGCGCGCTTTGAAAGATGAAAGCTGAACCGACGCCTCGGTCCCGACCCGGATGGCATCAATATCCATAGGCAAAATGCGCGCTTCGATCACCAAGTCTTCTTCGGTCGGCACGACATCTAGAATAGGGGCACCAGGCGTAATCACGCCGCCAATCGTCTTATATTGAAGGCTGGTCACTTTGCCCGCAATCGGCGCGCTTATTGTGGTGCGATTGAGCACGTCTTTGGCGGCAGACCGTTCGGTCGTGACATTTGCCAGCTCGAGTTGCGCGTCGTTTAATTGCTCTGAGATTTCAGCCTGGAGCTCGGCATCATAGTTCAAAATCTCGAGTTCGGTTTGGCTGATCGATTGCTGGATGCGGGCAATATTGGCGCGGTTGTCGGCGCGCGCACCAATGATTTCGGCATAGCGCCGCTGAAGCTCTAAAAGGCGCGCTTCTGCCGCCAAACCCTCGTCAAAGAGCTTTTGGATCGTCTCTTGCTCGTCTAATAGCAAGGCCGCTTGCGTGGATTGGCTTTCAATCAGCGAGGTCAGACCTTCGATCTCCGCATTTAATTGGGTGATCTGAGCTCTGAGCGCAGAGGTCCGCGATTGCCGCCCATTCATGCGATTTCGGAACACGTCTCGCTGAATATCTCGGACCTCTATAATCGACGGATCTTGAGACTGTTCGAGCGCGTCTGGAAACGTAATGCCGGAGCGCCCTGCTTGTTCGGCCTGCAGCCGTGCGATCAGGGCTTTGAGCGAAACCTCGCGGGCGCCGAGCACGTCATCGCCAACCTGGGCCCGGGTTTTTTCCAAGACCAAAAGCGGCTGACCGGCCTCAACCAGATCACCCTCGCGAACAAATAAGTCAGCAATGATCCCGCCTTCAAGATGTTGAATGGTTCGGCGACTTCCATCAGGGCTGATCGTGCCGGGCGCCATCGCTCCTGCTGAGATTTTTGCCGTTGTCGCCCAGGCGCCAAATACACCGAAAAATAAGCCGCCAACAATCAAAGCGATGAAGAGCGGGCGACGCAGTTTTCGCGTCAGCGATAGGTTTGAGATGGGGGAGTCGAGGTCGGTCATGTGGTCCGCGCCGCCACAATTTTTGGGACGCCTCGGCTAGACTTGAACTCCTCGGCCAGCTCACGCAGGACCGTTTTACTCGGGCCGTAGGCAGCGATGGCTCCGTTGCGCAGGACGATCAATTTATCGGCCGCAGCCAGAGCGTCTCGACGATGCGAAACGATGACCACGGCGCGTTGATCTGCTTTCAGCGAGACGATCGCCCTCAGCAGTGCTTCATCGCCCGCTGTGTCCAGATTGGAGTTGGGTTCGTCCAATACGATCAGTTTCGGATCGCCATAGAGCGCGCGGGCCAAGCCCACCCGCTGCAATTGTCCGGCGGAGAGCACGCGCCCACCAGGCTCGAAACGCGTATCATAACCTTGCAAATGTGCACGAGATGATCCTGCATCTACCGCAAGGTTATGA
>JBCBYJ010000027.1:0-12883 GCA_039815905.1 Pseudomonadota bacterium
CATCCCGCTATCAACGATGATGATCCCAGCCAAGCGATCGGCCTGCTTTTCCGCCGTGTTGAGCGTGATAAAACCGCCAAAGGAATGCGCGATAATGACCGGCTTACGGCCTTGATCAAACAGGCCGGCATCCACACACACGGCGATTTGCTCTTGGCTAAAACCATCAAAGCTATAGGTGCTCCGCCAGGCGCTATCGCCCATGCCAGAAAACGTCATGGCGACAACAAAATAGCGCTGCGCCAAAGCTGGCGCGATGAAATCATACCAATGGGCATGCGCGCCATTGCCATGCGACAGCAAAAGACCGGGCTGGCTCGGGTCACCCCAGGTTTGATAGCGAATTTGGGCCTCGCCCATAGAGACGAAATGGGTCTCATACGGGGTCTCGATGGCTTTGGTGAACCAGGCCGGCGCGGGCGGTTTTTCGCCCCGATAAGGGACCAAAAGGTTCGCCACTTGCGGGCTCATCTCGGGCACTTGATCGGCCATGTCTTAAGTTCGCTTCTCAATTATTTTGAAGATGCCCGTACCGGTGAGAACGGTCTTATCGCCGGTCCAGATCCGCCCTTCGACGGTGTATAAGCTGTCAATCACAGACAGGACCGTGCCGCGCCCTTCGACCCAGGCGCCATGTTTTGCGCCTGACAGAAAGTCACAGACCAAGCGGATCGTCACCCACCAGGTTTCGTCATCGCGTTCGACTGCCCCGCCCCAAGCTAAGTCCGCAAAGGTCATCAACATGCCGCCATGCGCGTTCATCATGCCATTGGTGTGATGCTCGCCGACCCGGAAGCCGCGCGTCAGACCTTGCGCGTCGCGTTTCTCAAACAGCGGTCCAACTTGGCGACCGAAGCCGCGATGCCAAGGCAGGGGCTCAAATCCAGGCGGCACGTCATACGTCTGTTCGCGGGAGAGATCGTCGCTCATAGCGCCTCTCATGATGGCTGGATGGACGCAGAGCAACCCCTCACGTGGCGGGAGACGCCGCGATCCAGTTCAACAGCAAAACAACGGCATTGGCGGTCATATGTGCCACGATCGGCACCAGGACCGTGCCGCTCAATAGACGCAGAACCGCAAAGCCGACGCCGCTGACAAAGACGATCAACATGGCCGCGGGCGAATATTGCAAATGGCTGATGGCAAAGGCCAAGCTCGACAGGACAATCGCAGCCGGCCCGCTCAAGCCGCGCGAGATGAGCGCCCCGAACGCGACCCCACGAAACGCCACTTCTTCGACGATCGGGGCAAGGATGACGGCAATAAACAGATAAGCCAACGACCAATTTTGCGGCGCGAAGAGCGCTTCATTGACCTCCTCGCGATATTGCCAGCCGTCTTCCTGCATGAAGCTAGAGACCACGATGTTCGGACCAATTAACAAGACCGGTCCGGCCAGCAGCGCGATCACGATCCAGCGCGTACTGGCCCGCATCTGACCGGCAAACGCCCCGGCGCCGAGCCACTCACTCCAGGCGCTCATCACCGCGAACCAAAGCCCCATCGCCACACATGTGGCAAGCCAAAGCGTGTGATGGGCTTCAATCTCGCTGGCAGAGCCAGGTTCGAACGCTGGGATGAAGATCTGGGCCACCAAGACCCCGCCCGTGAGGAACAAGACTGGCGCAAGCACGGCCCAAAAGAAGGCCATAAGCGGCTCGCGCGCCAGGGTGAGCGGGGTATTATAGGGTCCCATCATATTCGACAGGATCGCGCATCAGAGACAGGAAAACAGCACATGCAACGGGCATAAGCCGCTGGCGCCAGACAGCAATCAAAAAACAGCCCGCGCGCCGGCGAGCTGTCTATTGACGGCTTAGCTGCTCTCGTCTGGACGCCCCGCTTCAAGCTCCGCCGTCATGGCGTTAATTTTCGCGATCAGCGCATCGACCGAGCCATTATTCTGATCGAGAATGGACAGGAATTGGGCTTGTTGCTCAATCGCCAGCCAGATCAGATTGCCTTCCGCATTCAAAGCGACATCGACGACTTGATACTGTCCGCCACGGTTCAGGACGCGCCAACGCACTTCCAGCTCTTGTCCATCGGCGCGAATGATTTCGGTGTCGACAATGGAGTCGCGCGGATTGCGGTCGGTTGAGCCCATGACTTTCACGTCCTGACCGCGATACTCGTTGAAATAGAACTCGTACACAACCAGCGCATAATTGCGGAACGTGGTGAGATAGAGCTCCATCTCTTCTGGGGTGAAGCGCTTGGAATAGCGCCCAATCACGAATTTCGCGACCGCGTCGAGATTGGTGAATTCGTCCATATAGGTCTGGAATTGCTCACGGCGCTCATCTGCGGTCAGGCCTGGCCGATTGAGAGATGCCAGCACTTCATTGGCATTGACGCGCACATATTCTTCAGTGGCGTCATCTGCAAAAGCCGGCATGGCAGCAAAGGCAAGCATGCTGGCGGAGATAATCCATTTGCGAGAGATCATATTTAGTTTTCCTCTGACTCGAAGTCATCTTCATCGCCGAAATCATAATCATCAAATTCAGGCAAATCTTTGAACGGGTCTTCTAGCTCGCGTCCGTCGCGTATCGCGGCGTCTCTTTGTTGTGTATAATTGCGTCGCAAAGCGACATAGGGTTCGGGTTGATCGCGCAGTATTTCGACCGCTTCGATCAAGTTTTCCCGGATCGAGACCACACCGAGCACGGCGGTGGTGATTCGGAACTCCGTATCGCCGTCAAATTCGACATAATTGATCGGATTGATCGCGCCATCGACACCTAGTCCGATCACATCTCGCAAGTTTGACGAGCCCATAAAAGGCACCACCAAATACGGTCCGCTCGAGACGCCCCAAACGCCGAGCGTCTGGCCAAAGTCTTCGCGGTGACGCGGCACGTCAAGCGCCGTGGCAGGGTCAAATACGCCGCCAATGCCAACCGTGGTATTCAGGGCAAAGCGCGTCACCGTGTCGAGCGCCGCCATCGGTTTGCCTTGTAGAACCGTGTTGGCGAAGACGACAGGCTGGCCAAGATTGCTCAAAAAGTTCGAAACGCCCTGACGCACTGGCTCATTGGTCACCGTGCGATAGCCTTTTGCAACCGGCTCAAGCACAGCCCGGTCAACGCCGTCATTAAACGCGTAGACGCCGCGATTCCAACCCTCAAACGGATCGTACACCGCGCTCGGGGTCGGTTCGCTCTGACGGGTCGCGCAAGCTGAAAGCGCCAGCACGGACCCGGCAATAAGAAATCCAAATCGCATGTAAAATGCCCTCTGATGCGCGTGCGATATGAGCCCGCTTATGCTCTAAATCAAATAAACCTAATGTGAATATTATAAGGCAAACAAAAACTGTGGCCTCAAAATCACATTTGCATGCCTCGAATCAAGCCTCCAAATAGGGCTTGCAAATCATATAAAAGATTGTTTATATGATTTATGAGTTTAGATCCTGACCTCCTTGTGGATGCCCTAAAAGCCGCCGGTGAGCCAACGCGTATGCGCATCTTGGCCCTGCTGCAACGCGGCGATCTGGCGGTTGGAGAATTGGTCCAAATTCTCGATCAAAGCCAGCCGCGTCTATCGCATCATTTAAAAACTTTAACCAATGCCGGGCTGGTGGAGCGTCTCCCGGAAGGCTCTTGGGTGTTTTATCGAACCCAGTCTAAGGGCTGGGCAGGTCGCTTACTCGCGGTGATTTTCGCCGAAATTGACACCGATGAAACCCCGTTCCGGGCCGATTACGCGGCGCTACAAACAGTCCGTCAGACGCGCGCGCACTCTGCCGAAACCTATTTCTCTGAGATTGCCGATGAATGGGATGAGCTGCGCGCGCTGCATTATCCTGAAGATTCGATCGAACAGGCCATTTTGGCGCTCGTGGACGGCCAGCGCTTTGGCCGGATTGTCGATCTCGGCACCGGCACCGGCCGAATGCTGACTTTGCTCGCCCCGCTGGCCGTCGAAGCGGAGGGCCTTGATCTCTCGCATCATATGCTGACGGTCGCACGGGCCAATCTCAATCGCGCCGAGGCCCGCAATGCGCGCGTTCGACAAGGCGATGTCGCCGCCACGCCATTTGAGACCGATAGCGCCGATTTGGTCATCGTCCACCAAGTGCTGCACTATCTGGAAACCCCGGAAGCTGTGCTGGTCGAAGCCGCGCGCATCTTGAAGCCTGGCGGCTGTCTGCTGCTGATTGATTTCGCCCCGCACGATTTGGAATTTCTACGCGAAAGCCAAGGCCATCGCCGCTTGGGCGTGCGCGAAGAAGACATGACCGAATGGGCGGATGCGGCTGGGCTCGCTTTACAAGAGCCGCTGCGTTTCGATCCGCCCGCTTCGCTCGATCAAGGCCTAAGCGTTCTCATTTGGACGGCTTTCGCCCCTGCCAACCAACAAGAAGTTGCCGCATGAATACGCTCGCCATTGCCGCCCAACAGACCAGTCCTGCGCCATCGGTCTCGTTTGAATTCTTTCCGCCAAAATCGGATAAGATGGAAGCCAGACTCTGGGAATCGGTGGCGCGCCTGTCGCCTATGGCGCCAGACTTTGTGTCTGTGACCTATGGCGCCGGCGGCTCGACGCGGGACCGGACCCAGAAAACCGTCGCCAAAATTGCCCAAGACACGCCGCTCAAGCCAGCCGCGCATTTGACCTGCGTCAGCGCCACCAAAGAAGAGGTGCTGAAAGTCGCAGAAGACTTTTGGGCTGCAGGCGTCCGTCATTTGGTCGCCCTTCGCGGCGATCCCCCGACGGGCATGGGCGAAAAATTTGAGCAACATCCTGGCGGATTTCGCGACAGTGTCGATTTGATCGCGGGCATTCGCGACTATGACATCGCGCCCGGTGCGCGATTTGAAATCAGCGTCTCCTGCTATCCAGAACAACACCCAGATAGCCTTGGCTGGGACCAAGACATCGCCTTCTTGAAAGCCAAACAAGATGCCGGCGCCGACCGTGCGATTACGCAGTTTTTCTTCGAGCCTGATGTCTATTTGTCATTCTTAGAGCGCGCCCGGGCTGGCGGTGTGACCATGCCGATTGTCCCTGGCATCATGCTTCAGCCAAACTTTAACGGCTTGGCGCGGATGGCGAAAGTCGTCGAAGCCTCGGTTCCCGATTGGCTGCACAAGCTTTATGAGGGCACAGATGATGATCCCGAAACCCGGGAGCTGATCACCGCGAATGTTGCCGTCGAGCTGTGTCACAAACTGTCAGAACAGGGCGTGAATGACTTTCACTTCTATACGCTAAACCGGGCCAGTTTGGCGCTTTCGACGTGTCGATTGCTGGGCCTGAAACCCCAGGCAGCGGCGGGATGACACAGCGCATGTGGGGGATCTCGTATTGGCAATTGGGCCTCGGCATCCTCGCCGTGGTCACCGGGGTTTATGCGTATAACGCGCTGTCGCAACCGGGCCTCACTGAGGCAGAACGCAAAGCCTTGTCACACAGCCTGCTTGGGTCTGAGCTGCTCGACCCGGCCTATAAAGGGAATTTGGTTTGCGATCGCTATGCCACGCAAATCGCTTATTTGAGCGAGTGCCAACGCATGTTCGCAGACGGCACAGAGGGGCCCTGCCCCGCCCGGGCGGGGCCTCAAAACATGGCCGTACCGACCTCGGGGGATGGCCTCGCCAATAAGATTTCCGACCTTGAAGTTTTGGTCGAGCAAGACTGCAACGCACCGCTCTCGGAGCTTATGCTCCGCATTTCCAAGGATCCAATAAGATGACTGACCGCCAAGCCCGCATCGCCGCGCTTCACGCCGCTGCCAAAGAGCGGATCCTCCTACTTGATGGCTCTTGGGGCGTGATGTTCCAGCGTATGGGCCTCGAAGAGGCGGATTATCGCGGCGCTCGCTTTGATAAGGGCACCTATCCGGGCCAGATGAAGGGCAATAATGACATTCTCTGCCTGACCCGCCCAGACCGGGTGAGTGAGCTGCACAATGCCTATTACGAAGCCGGGGCGGACATTTCCGAAACCAATACTTTCTCTGCGACCACAATTGCTCAGGATGATTATGCGCTCGATCGGCAATCGGTGATTGATATCAATTTCGAAGGCGCGAAACTCGCCCGCGCGGCGGCCGATGCCTGGACCGAAAAAGAGCCGCATAAGCCGCGTTTCGCCGCTGGCTCGATCGGGCCGCTCAACAAAATGTTGTCGATGAGTTCAGACGTCAATGATCCCGGCGCGCGGGAGGTCAATTTCGACCAAGTTTATCAAGCCTATCGCGAGCAGATCAAAGCGCTCAATGAGGGCGGCGTGCATCTCTATTTGATTGAAACGATTACCGACACGCTCAACTGCAAAGCCGCGATCAAAGCGATTATGGATCTTGAAGCGGAAGGCTTAGACAAGCTGCCCATTTGGATTTCTGGCACGATTACCGACCGCTCTGGGCGGACTCTTTCTGGGCAAACCGTCGAGGCGTTCTGGAACTCCGTGCGCCATGCCAAACCCTTTGCAATCGGCTTTAATTGCGCGCTTGGGGCAGACTTGATGCGCCCGCACATTGCCGCTGTGTCGCGCGTCGCGGATACGCTGGTCGCGGCCTATCCGAATGCCGGTCTGCCGAACGAGATGGGCGAATATGATGAAGAACCGCACGAGACCTCGGGCGAGGTTGGCAAATGGGCCGAGGATGGCATCGTCAATATTCTCGGTGGCTGCTGCGGCACCACGCCGGACCACATAAAAGCCATCGCGGCTGCGATTGAAGGCGTGAGACCGCGAGATCCGGCGGCGCGTCAAAATACAATGCGCCTGGCTGGCCTCGAGCCGTTTGAACTGGCATCTTAACGGCACTCACAACGCAAGGAGGTCGCCTTTATGAAAGTCTATGACACACTCGATGACCGGATCATCGGTTTCATTGAGAAACAAAAAATGTTCTTCGTTGCTTCAGCGCCGCTTTCGGCGGACGGGCATATCAATCTCAGTCCAAAAGGCTATGACGCGTTCAAAGTCATCGATGACACGACCGTGGCATGGCTCGATCTTGGCGGGTCGGGGATCGAGACCCAAGCGCATGTCCAAGAGAATGGCCGGATCACGATCATGTTCTGCGCCTTTGAAGGTCCGGCAAATATATTACGCCTGTTCGGCACCGGTGAAGTGATCAACCCACACCACCCGGACTGGGATGAAATGCTCGGTCTGTTTCCCGGCTTTGAGCGCGCCCGCGGTGTGTTCAAAGTCAAGCTGACGCGAATCCAAGATAGCTGCGGCTGGGGCGTGCCGTTCATGGAGTTCAAAGGCGAGCGCGATCAGCTCACCCGCTATGTTGATAACAAGTCGACAGAGGAATGGGTCGAGAGCCGCTACGCGAAAAATGCACAGAGCATTGATGGCCTGAAGGGCTTGGTGAGGGAGGAAGTATCATGACTTATATTGATGGATTTGTCGCGGCTGTGCCGACGGCGAATAAAGACGTTTATCTCGAACATGCCCGCGTCACCGGTGCGGTGTTTCGAAAATATGGCGCGCTGCGCGTCATGGACAATTGGGGCGACGAGGTGCCGGATGGCGATGTGACCTCTTTCCCGCTGGCGGTCAAAGCTGAGCCCGGTGAAGTCATCGTTTTTTCCTGGATCGAATGGCCCTCCAAGGAAGCCCGCGAGAAAGGCATGGAAGCCTGCATGGCTGACCCGGTCTTTAACGATGAAGACATGACGATGCCGTTTGACGGCAAGCGTATGCTGATCGGCAGCTTTGAGACGATTTTGGAAGTTTGATGACAATCGGGACGAAACAAACAGCGTTGGAGCGCGGCCGTGAGCTCGCAGGTCAGATTGCGCCAAAAATGGAGCCGGCTCTAGCCGCGCGCTATGACGAGATTTTACCAGGCATGTCTGAAAGCCTCGTCGAGTGGGCTTATGGTCGACAGCTCTCCCGGCCAGGGCTCGACATGAAATCGCGCTATATCGGCATTATTGCGGCGCTCACCGCCCTCGGCGCGCAAACCACACCCCAGCTTAAAATCCAGATATCAGGCGCGCTGAAAGCGGGCCTGACCAAGCACGAAATTGCCGAAACGATTTGGCAGACAGCGCTCTATGGCGGCCTGCCCGCCGCCATCAACGCTCTGAATACCGCCTTAGACGTATTTGAAGATCAAAAACTATGACCACTTCCGCCTCCCAAAACTTCGTCAATATTGGCGAGCGAACCAATGTCACGGGCTCCGCGCGGTTTCGCAAACTGATCGTCAATGGCGATTATGGGACCGCGGTCGACGTCGCCCGCCAGCAAGTTGAGAACGGCGCTCAGATCATTGATGTGAACATGGATGAGGGCATGTTGGACGGCGCTGAGGCGATGACCACTTTCCTCAATCTGATCGCCGCCGAACCGGATATTGCCCGGGTGCCGGTGATGATTGACAGCTCCAAATGGGAGGTCATTGAGGCGGGCCTAAAATGCGTGCAAGGCAAGGCCGTGGTCAACTCGATCTCGATGAAAGAGGGCGAGGAGCAGTTTCGCGAGCAGGCGCGCAAATGCTTGTCCTATGGCGCCGCGATTGTGGTCATGGCGTTCGATGAAGTCGGCCAAGCCGACACCGCCCCGCGCAAGATTGAGATCTGCCAACGCGCGTTTAAAATCCTCACCGAGGAGGTCGGCTTCCCGCCCGAGGATATTATTTTCGACCCGAACATTTTCGCCGTCGCGACCGGGATTGAAGAGCACAATAATTACGCCGTCGATTTCATTGAAGCGACCAAGGTGATCCGCGAAACCTGCCCGGGGTGTCACATTTCAGGCGGGCTCTCAAATGTCAGCTTCTCGTTTCGCGGCAATGAGCCGGTGCGCCGCGCCATGCACTCTGTGTTTCTTTACCATGCGATCCCAGCTGGCATGGATATGGGTATCGTGAATGCGGGCCAGCTCGACATTTATGATGAGATTGAACCCAAACTGCGCGACCTGGTCGAGGATGTGATCCTCAACCGCAATGATGATGGCACCGAAGCTTTGGTCGATTATGCCGAACAGTTTCGTGGCCAAAAAGGCAAAACGGCTGAAAAAGACCTGTCTTGGCGCGAACTGCCCGTCAATAAGCGCCTGGAACACTCTTTGGTCAACGGCATTACCGAATATATCGAAACCGATACCGAAGAGGCCCGCGCCGCCGCCGCGCGTCCGCTGCACGTGATTGAAGGTCCGCTCATGGATGGCATGAATGTCGTCGGCGACCTGTTCGGATCGGGCAAAATGTTCTTGCCGCAAGTGGTAAAATCGGCCCGCGTCATGAAAGCGGCGGTGGCCTATCTCGACCCGTATATGCAGGCTGAAAAAGAATTGCTCGGCACGGTCGATGTCTCGAATGGCAAAGTCCTGATGGCGACGGTCAAAGGCGATGTGCATGATATTGGCAAGAATATTGTCGGGGTCGTGCTCGCCTGTAATGGCTATGAGATTGTCGATATGGGCGTCATGGTCCCATGCGAGGAGATTCTCGCCAAAGCCAAAGAGGAAAATGCCGACATTATTGGCCTCTCTGGCCTGATCACGCCGAGCTTGGATGAAATGGTTTATGTCGCGCGCGAAATGCAGCGCACCGGTATGAAACAGCCGCTCCTGATCGGCGGCGCGACGACCTCGCCAGCGCACACGGCGGTGAAGATTGACCCGGCCCGCGACAATGGTCCAATCATTCATGTCACCGATGCGAGCCGCGCGGTTGGTGTCGTCTCCGCCCTGCTCTCCGACGCAGATCGCCCGCTTTTTGTCGAGACGGCGCAGGCCAAATATCAGCGCATGCGCGACAGCCGCGCGGGCGGACCGCCAAAACCACGGCACCCGCTCCCGGTCGCTCGCGCCCATGCTCACAAGCTGGCCAGCCCCGCCCCGCAAGCGCCGAGCTTTACCGGCACGCAGGTGTTCGAAGATTTCGATCTCTCAGAACTCGCCCGCTATATTGATTGGACACCGTACTTTTCGAGCTGGAATCTGGCTGGGCGTTATCCGCAAATTCTCGATGACAAAATCGTCGGCGAAGCGGCCCGCGATCTGTGGCGCGACACGGAAAACATGATGCAGCAAATCCTTGGCCAGGATTGGTTCAAACCGAAAGCGGTGATTGGCTTTTGGCCCGCACAGCGCGACGGCGACGACATTAAATTAGCGACCGGCGAGACGTTCCACACGCTGCGCCAGCAAATGGTCAAAGACAATAGCCGCGCCAATTTCGCGCTGTCAGACTTTGTCGCTGAGAGAGGCGATCATATTGGCGGCTTTGCGGTCACCTCAGGCCCAGAGGCCGACCAAATCGCCAAACAATTCGAAGCCGAAGGCGATGATTATTCCGCCATCATGGTCAAAGCCTTGGCTGACCGATTTGCCGAAGCCATGGCCGAATATATGCATGAACGCGTGCGCAAAACCCATTGGGGCTATGCCCATGATGAAACGCTGTCCGCGCAAGAGCTGATCAAAGAAGGCTATGCTGGCATTCGCCCGGCGCCGGGCTATCCGTGCCAGCCCGACCATACCGAAAAAGACACCCTGTTTCGGCTCTTACAGGCTGACCGCATCGGCATGGAACTGACGTCAAGTTTCGCCATGACCCCGGCCGCCTCTGTCTCTGGCCTCTATATTGGGCATCCGGAAAGTGTCTATTTTGCCGTCGGCCGCATCGAGCGCGATCAGGTCGAGGATTATGCCCGCCGCAAAGGCATGGAGCTGCGCACCGCAGAGCGCTGGCTCGGGCCAATCTTGAATTATGATCCTGGCGAAGTGGCTGAGGTCGCAGCATAGTGAGCGCGACGCGGCGTCTTCTACTGGTGCGCCACGCGCAGTCTTCTGGGCAGGGCGCAAACTGCGAATTGACTGAGACGGGGCAGATGCAGGCCCAAGCCTTGGCCGCAAGGCTTGAAGCCCTCAAAATAGAGCATCTGGTTTCAAGTCCTTATCGCCGCGCGGTGGCGACGCTCGAACCGTTTGCAAACCGCCATGCCAAAGCGATCAAAACCGTTCAGGGTCTGCATGAACGTATTCTGTCCGGCACATCACAGCCAGATTGGCGGCGACATATTGAAGTGTCGTTTCACGACCGCGACTATGCTGCGCCCGGCGGGGAGAGCTTTAACCAAGTCGCGTCGCGCGCCATGATCGCCTTGCGAGACAGTTTAGCCGCACGTCCCGGGACCATCGCCGCCGCCACGCATGGTAATCTTATCGCGAGCGTGCTGCACAAAATCGATCCTGAATTTGGCTATTCGGACTGGCAGGGTCTGACCAATCCTGACCTCATTTGGCTGGTTTTTGAGGGGCAAGACGTGTTGACTTATGAACGGGTCGCGGCGTGACCCAAACCATCGCCAATATTACCCTCCTCGTCCCGGACTATGATGCCGCCATCGCTTTCTATGTCGACACGCTTGGCTTCGCCCTGCTTGAGGACACACCGCTCAGCGAGACCAAGCGTTGGGTCCGCGTGGCCCCGCGCGGCGCCGAGACGGCGCTCTTGCTCGCACAGGCGGATGGCCCGGCGCAGGCGGCCGTTATTGGGCGGCAAACCGGTGGGCGCGTCGGGTTCTTTCTGCAAACAGATGATTTCGCCCGCGACTATGCGGCGATGAAAGACAAAGGCGTGACCTTCCGCGAAGACCCAAGGCATGAAGCCTATGGCAGCGTCGTGGTGTTCGAAGACCCGTTCGGCAATCTTTGGGATTTGATTGAACCCAAGGGCTAAACCCCCCCATCCAAACGCAGGCGATTTCACGACTCATTAAGCGTGGCGGAGGATTATGGCGTATGCGTTTCGGCACCTGTATACCGCTTGCCACAGCAATGATTGGGGCGCTTGCTGCTATGCCAGCAACAGGACAGGCTTTGTCACTCGACTTGGAAGCGGTTAAAATCAACGCCGTTGGCGCGACGTTTCAAACCGTTCCGCTGGTCAATACATATACCAGCCCGGTCGTTGTCTGCACCTATAATTTGACCTCAAATGTCAATAATGAAGCCACCGTGCGCGTCAGCAACGTTCAGTCAGATCGCTTTGATGTCCGGGTTCAGCGGTTTGAAAACTCATCCGCCTTTACGCCGTCCGATGTCCATTGCCTGGTCGCCGATGAAGGCATTCATACCCTCAGCGACGGGCGCGTGATCGAAGCCCGCACGGTGCTCTCCACAGTGACGGCTGGCAATTCCGCAGGATGGGCGACGGCGAACTATACCAATGTCACAGGCCTGGTCACCGGCGGACATTCTTCGCTCGTCATTCTGGGTCAAGTCATGAGTTTCAATGACAATCGCGCCAGCGTGTTCACGTCAAACAATTGCGTCAATCGTGGCAACCCAGCGACCGTGACCAATATCTGTGTGACCAAACATATCGGCATGATTAGCGGGACGCGGCTCTCAGAAACGCTGGGCTTTATCATCACAGAGCCGGGCAGCGGGACCGTGAACCAAGTCGATTATGCCTTTGCCCGCGGCAGCAATTCCATCGCAGGCACGGGCAATTCGCCGCCTTATAGCTATTCTGTGAGCGGCGACTTTGACATTGGCGTCGCCACCATGGCGGCCGAGAATGGCGGCAATGGCGGGTGGGCCGTGCTTTATGGCAATGACCCCCTGCCCAGCAACGCGATCAATCTGGCGGTCGAAGAAGAAACCGTAGCGGGCGACACAAGCCGCCGCCACATTGAAGAAGAGCTCTATTATGGCGTGTTTCGAAACAATCAGACGGCCAATTTGAATGTCACCAAGTCCACGGCGGTCTCACCGCTCTCCGCGTCGAGCTTTGCCATTCCCGGCAGCGATGTTCTGTACACGCTGACCGTCGAGAGCACCGGCAGCGCGCCGATCGATGAAAATACATTATTCCTGGTCGATACAATTCCTGCAGAACTCATATTCTATAATGGTGATTTGGATGGCGAAGGCCCCGGCACCG
>JBCBYJ010000280.1:0-2394 GCA_039815905.1 Pseudomonadota bacterium
ACGGCCCGCGGGTATTGTTCGGGACGAACGCGCTCGTGCTGATCTGATCAGCTATTGTCGGCTGATCGATCTGTTGTCTCTGGTTCGGGTCACAGAAGACTTACTCGGGCCAGTAGCCGGTCGACCACTACATATCACTCTGCCTGATGCGCAACCGGTCGATTGGGCTGAAAGCACGACGCCTTGCCCCATCGTGTTCGGCGCTGAATCAGCGACAGTCACTTATCCATCGCATGTTGCGGACGCGAAACCATTGCGTGCCAATCCGATCATCTTTCGCGCACAATGTAATGTCGCGCATCAAATGTCCCTCATGTTGGCCGATGACGTCCCGTTGAGCGAACAAGTCCGCCGTTGGCTCTGGGCCTATTCTCCGCCGCTCGATCGCTCAGGCGTCGCTGCCAATCTGAAACTCTCGGAACGGACTCTGTCGCGCCGCCTCAAATCAGAAGGCACCAGCTTTCAGACACTCTTGTCTGAAGTCCAATACCAGCGCGCGAGCGCGCTGCTGGCGCGCACGCGACTCTCAGTGGCTGAGATCGGCTACAAGCTGGGTTATGCTGAGCCGGCTGCCTTCACACATGCCTTCTCTGCTTGGTCAGGGACAACACCCTCAGAATGGCGCGCCGTTCATCAAATGGATTAACCGTCTTTGCGCGGCCCCCGATCACCGAACCACCAAAGCGTCGCTGCTGTCGCTGCGAAGCTCGCCGTCTCGATAATCGCAGCGCGCCCATCGGCATCTGCGCCGAGCCATATCCCGGCTGAGATGAGCCATAAAAGCAGCGTCAACCCTGGTCGCGTCAGTCCGCGAACGGCGTCGACCCAAGGATAGGAGGCCGAGATCGCCGCTTCAGCCTGCATCGACGCCTCCAAGCCGCGCCAACTGCCAGCTGTCGCCTGCAGATCGATCTCCGCTTCTGTGCGCGCCAATGCCGCCGCTTGCTCCAATTCCATACGCTTTAGCTCATGCGCCCAGCGCTGCGCCTCATGGGCTTGGCTTTGGCGCCGTTCAAAGAAACCGGCCACGCGGCCAATCGCGGTGCCGACAAGGCCAAACACTCCTCCACCTGCGGCACTTGCCGCCAGGCCGATCATATTCTCCATTTTCAGCTCCTTTGCTGGTCTTTCTCTAGGGCTGCGACCCGTCGGGTCAGGTCTTGCACCACCGCGACCAGGGGCGCGATCAACTGCGTTGGTGCGAGCTGTTGCGAGCTGTCCGCATCGTTGGGCTCGGACAATCGCCAAAGTGCCGTGTTGGCATAACCCGCCTCATTCAGTGCCGCGCGGACCTCTTGCGCCACAAAGCCAAAGCGGAGCGCGGTCGATCCCTCTTGCACAAACTGAACAGGCCGCAGCGCCGACAAAAAATGTCGCGCCTGTTCGATCGGTTCGATATGCGACTTTGTCCGCGCGTCGCTCAAGACGACTGGGTCCGATCCAAGATATATGGCTCGAAACGGTTTGGCGCTATGTCCAAGGTCTTGAGCATTAGACTGTTGCGGCGCGATGTTCAGTGCGGTCTCTGCGGTCCGGGTCGTCGCATCAAGTACCCAACCTTCCTGCCAGTTCGTCCCATCGTCAGAAACTTTTAGCGTTAGCCGATCATCTCCTGTGAGACCAATTTCTGCTCGTCCGGACCAAGATGTTTGAAAGAGAAAAGACGCGGTGTTTGCCGACGCTGGCTTATTGTAGCTAACCCGCAAATCATTCGTGCCGCCATCAGCATCTGGCTTGGCATTGAACAAGGCGGCATTGAGTTCGATCGCAAGCGGATTGCTTTCTGTTGCTGTGGTTCCAAGTCCAATTCGGGCAAGGTCTTGCAGCTCTGCCGGGTTTTTTGAGTCAGGAACCAATTCGCCCCACGCTGCACCATCGAAAACCAACAGTTTGCTGGCCTCAACATTCCAAACCCGCCAGCCGGCGCGAGGCGTCAAAAATCTCCAAACGCCGTCCATAAAACAGGCGACATCGTCCATGTGTCCGAGAGACCACTCAGCGTCGGGACTGTCGCCTAACAGAAAGGCGTCTCTCTCTTCAGGTTCAGTTGGCGGCGTCGAACCGATCGCCAAAACAGACCCCATGCACAGAGCATCCAGTCTCTGTAGACTCTCATTCACGGTGACATGTTTCTGCGCCTGATTGGCCAAGAGATAGGGCAATCCCAAGCGCGGCGTAAAATCAGCGAAGCTCATTTGCGTTCCTCTACAGCGGAACGAAAAGCCTAGATCCGCCCAGCAATCGGTCGGATAAATGCAAAGCGCGCCGCCTTTTCACAAAGCGGCGCGCAGGGATAAGTCTAAATCTATCCTCAGAATGGTGAGAATGTTTTACTCTGCAGCAGCAACGATTGGCGCGGCCGAATACAGTTGACAGTGCGCAGGTAGGGTTCAT
>JBCBYJ010000281.1:0-2391 GCA_039815905.1 Pseudomonadota bacterium
ACGCCCTCGTCGGGGCAGTCGAACACCACCTGCACGTCGGGCTCTCCCACCCGCCAGCGGGTGGCCGGTCCGTGCCACACCCCCCAGGTGTCGTCCGCGACCCGCTCGACATAGTCTGGGGATGGATTTGCCGTCACGAAGCGCTGGATCAGCTGCTTCGAAATGAAGGGCGGCGCATTGTCATGATTGAACAATGTATCCAGCGCCAGCCGGATGCTTTCTTCGCCTCCGGTGCCGGCGGGAATAGTGGTTCCGAGGAATGATTTTTCTTCCATGGAATGAAAGTCATCAAACATCTTGAGCGGCTTGGTTTTGTAACCTGACTCCGCAGACGCCATGACCTGAAAGCGCCCGCCTTGCCAGCTCAGCCCGGTAAACACTTTGGCCAGCCCGGTAATGTCCTCATTGTCATAGAGTTCGATCAGCTCGCCGCCGCCGCCCAGTTGCGGCTCGCCGTTTTTGTTCAATGCGACTGTGCCGATCGTGAACAATTGCACGATCTCACGCGCATAGTTCTCATCTGGCATGCGCCCCGTTTCGGGATCGGCCTTCTCGTTTCTGAAATAAGTCAAATACTGACTCATGGCGTAGGAATAGGTCACCGCTTCAAGCAAATCTCGATAATTGCCGAACGCGTGATCTTGCAAAATGTCCATATAGTCCGGGACAGAATTCGGCGCCAGTTTGCCAATGGCCCGCGGTTCTTTCGAAATCACCATAATCTGCGATAGGGCGAACACGGCGCGTTGCCGAAGTTGATCCTCGCCGAACACCGCAGATTCCCAAAAACTATCAAAGTGAAGCGAATTGAGGTTTCCGAAATCCTCATCTTCCGGCGTGTAGCGCGACCTCACCCGATCCAAATGAGAGACGGCGGGTTTCGAATATTCTCGGGTGATCCAGGTTTCGTAACCGGTGTCTTGCAGCTCTTGAATGCTGTCACCGGTGGCGCCGAAAGTGGCCTGTGTCAGAAAGCGTGAAGCTTCTTTCTCAGTCGGCGCTGGGATCGTCATGGTCTGACCCCCGCCCGAGGTGCCGGACCCGCCCGACCCGCCCGAGCCGCCAGACCCGGTTGACCCGTTTGACCCGTCAATCGGCGGCAGGCCCGGGACTGCGCTTTCGCTTCCGCCACCCGCGGAGCAAGCACAGACCAGTAGAGTGGAACTCAAAATTATAGTGCGGAAACACCCATGTGTGTTCATCGTCATCCCCATCACGCTGAAGCCGGTTTGGCCGAGCATTAATTCGTTCCATTAGGAATGAAATTTGAGGAAAGCGTAACGGCGCGCATTAATATTTGGGGCAAATTTGGGGCAAATTTGACCGATCTTTAGGGCGAGCCTGAGACCAGCGCCCAAGCCCATTGTGCGCGCCTTTTTAGTCTTCGTCCGGGTCCAGATCACGGGCGATTTCGGCGCGGCGGAAGACGGCGTTCATTTCATTCGCCTCATCATAGGAATGATCGGCAATGAAACTTAATTGCGGGGTGAACTTCATCTCAATCTGTCGCCCTAAACGGCCGCGCAGAAAGCCAGCGGCGCGATTGAGGGCGGTGGCAATCTCTTCCATCTCGTCTTTGCCGGTCTTGCCAAGCGCTGAGCAGAAAATATTGGCGTGGCGCAGATCCGGCGAGCAGCGGACCTCGCCGAGGGTCACCGCGACGCCTTGCAAGGCGGGATCGCGAAACTCTTCGCGGGCGAGGATCTCGACCAGGGCGTGACGGACCAGTTCGCCTGCGCGCAATTGGCGTTGCGAGGGGGCGTGGGCGCTATGATTGGCTTTTCGGTTGCGGCTCATTGCCCCCTTCTGCCTTGCCCGAGCCGTCGCATAAAGATCTCGCACGCAGTTTTTTCACCAAACCAATCATGCGGCAGCATTAAAGGGTCGGCACCGTCAAAGCGAATAAGCGTATAACTGCGCTTGGAAATGATCTCATCGATCGCTTCCCAGTCAATGCGGGTTTCGACAAAATCGCGGCGGATAATCAAAGCCTCATCATCAAGCTGCACTTGTGTGATCTGCTCCATTTCGGCGGCGCGGCCATGATCTTGTCGGTACGACCAGCGCATAAAGATCAGGTACCAGGTGATGCCCGCCATCGCCGCGACAATCGCCGATAACATCGTGACCCAATAGGACGAGGCATGGATGTGTTCGAGCGCGCCTTGCGAGACCAGCGCCATGCTCGCCCCGATGACAGGTGCGGTGACGCCAGCATAATAAAGTGTGGTGGGTCCGACCGTGCCAGACCGAATGGCAGCGGTGAGCCGTTTGGCATCGCGCTTTGAAAGAGATCCGGATATGGCGAGAGCGTGTTCCATGAATTTGGGCATAGGCGGAACAGATTTGGATTTCGAAAAGTGAATCGATAAAAATGAAAAGACCGCGCCG
>JBCBYJ010000282.1:0-2380 GCA_039815905.1 Pseudomonadota bacterium
CTTCATCACGGCAGCGAGTTGATCGAACAATTCACGTAAAACAAGTTGCCGTGATGAAGCCGTTGGCTTTGATCACCGCGATCAATGGCACGGTCGTGACCGCGATCTTTGCGCAGTTTACCTATTGGTGGCTGGCTTTGATCTGGTGGGCGCCGATCATGTTCTTCGCCTATTATCAATATACAGGCGCGCGCGCGATGGAAAGCGTGCCGAAAGAGGTTGAGCTGCGCGGCGGTTTTTTGAAAAAAGGCGCGCGAAACAATTTCTGGTTCGGCGCCTGGTGGGCGACGAGCTGTATTATTTTTGTTGGACCAGATCCGGCCGCCAATATCATATTGGCGGCGCTTTCTATGGGCATGTGCGCGGCTGCGTCGGCCTGTCTGGGCTCAAATGCAGGCATGGCGGCGCGGTTCCTCGCGGGCGCATTGCCGGTCACGGTGTTCTCGCTCTTCTTCATCGATGGCACGGCGGCGGTCCTGACCAGCGCCATGGGCGGCACGCTCGGCGTCACCATGCTGTACATGGCGCACTTGAAGTATCATGACACCGTCGAGATGTTGCGCACCCGTTTGGGGCTCGAGCTGTCCAAAGGGCGTCTGGAGTCGGCGGTCAAAACGCTCGGCATTGGTCTCGAGATTACCGATAGTTCGGGTGAGGTCGTGTTCTCGAATGCCACTATGGAAAAGAACCGCGAGGCGCTCAATCTGGGCGGTCGAACGCGCGATGGTTTTTCCTTCTGGGAAGGCAATTATTACCGCCAGACACAGTATAATGGCGTCGCCGGCGACCGTATTGAGCTGATCGAGAATGTCAGTTCGCTCGTTGAAAGCCAGCAAACCATCTTGGAATCGCGCCAGCAAGCGGAACAGGCCCTGCAGACCAAATCCGCCTTCTTTGAATCGATTTCACGCGAAGTGATCTTCCCGATCAAAACAATTATGAAATATGCGCGTCTATTGCAGCCGGATTCGCGCATCCGGTTTGATCGCGAAGAGCTTGGTAGTCTCGCCAATCTGATCATGAACGCCTCAAAAGATCTCGAAGGTTTAATGTCGTCGATGACGCGGCACTCGCTCGACGACAATGCGCACGTGGTCGATTCCGAAGCAGTGCGGCTGCGTGAGATTTTTAGCGAAGAGCTGACGGAAATGGCGCAATCTGATATGAGCGCAGCCCGGATAAAATCGCTCGCGACGGCGGTCCCAGAAGATTTGCTGGTCAAGGCGTCGGCGAGCGGATCGCTGACCCGCGCGCTCGGACAAATGTGCTTAAAGGCGCACCGATCTGTCGGCGCTAAGGGGCATTTATCACTCTATATCCGCGCTATGACGAACACTTCAAATTCGATCTGTTTCATCGTTCGCGGCACCTATGCAGACGGCGTGCGCCCGTCGCCCGTCAGCACAACAGTTGAGACCTCAGATGGCGATGAGATCACTTTGGATGCATACGCCTCTTACATGTCCGACACCCATATCGCGAACCTTGGCGGTAATTATCAAGAGACCTTAGATGGCGGTAAATCGGTGAATCTCGTGGCCATCATTCCGAGCAATCACGTCTATAATACCGGCGATGAGATCAAGCCATTACCTTTGCGATCAATCGTTGGTTAAAGTTCGAAATCGTTGACACAGCTTCGTGCGAGAAGCTCGCCCCGGTATGGAAGGTGCGTTGCTCGCCTTGCATATCAGACATGGTTTGGATCAGCCCATCGCGAATGCTATCCGGCTGATAGCTCGGCATATATGACCAAATGATTTGCTGCACAAAGCGCGGATCTATGGCGCCGCGTTGACGGGCGCCGTGAAGCGCCATTTCCAGCAATTCATCCATATCATAAGCCGATGACAATTGGCCCACAGTGAACAGCAAGCGGCCGTCCTCATTCTCACATTCAAATCTTGAAAACAGGATCTGGCCATCATTGGCATCGGTGGCGCAAGTCTCGCTCCAAGCATTGACCGGGACGTCATGCGCCCAGTCCGCCACCGATAGCAGCGTGGTCGTATAGCCGCCCCATTCAACCGATTGAGCGACGTGATCCTCCGACGCCGTTGCAGTCGTTAATTTACAGAACTGATTGAGCGGGATGGTATTGATCAGATAAGCGCCGCGATACACGCGGCCATTGCTGGTCGTGACCCGAACGCCGTCCTCGTCGCGGTCAATCTCAGTCGCCGCTTGGCCGAGCCAAATGTCCAGGTTTTCAGAGAACCGGTCCCAGAAATGCTGCCATCCGCCGTCTGGCATGACGGTGAACTTTAGCAGGCCCGTTACCAGCATGTCGAAATCGACCCAGCGCAACGCATGGACTAGCGGCAAGCGATGCAAATAGCCATAGCCGATCGACGTCACCACGCGATGCATCATGCGCTCA
>JBCBYJ010000283.1:0-2365 GCA_039815905.1 Pseudomonadota bacterium
GTTCCCACTAGTTGTGCTTCTATTAACCGGCTACTTCAGGTCGGTTAACAAGCAATTACGAGATGTTTTAACATATTTCGCGATTCGGGCCTAAACCTGATTGGGCCTGGACCTGATTTAGCCTAGACTTTACTTAGAATGTGAGTTGTCCCATCGCGCGCAATAATTGATGCGTTGCGACATAAGCATCTCGCTGTGCTTGGATCAGTCCGAGCCGAGCTTCAAACAGCTGCTGTTCTTGATCCAGCACATCCAAAGTGGTGCGGGTGCCGACGCTGAGTTCTTCCTGCGCGCCTTCATAAGCAATCTCGGCAGCTTCCACTTGGCGCTCAGAGGCCGTGATGGCTTGTGCCGCGGCGATGTTACCATACCAAGATTGCGCGACGCTGGCTGTAATCTGGCGCTCCGCATTGATGGTCTGTAAGCGCGCTTGCTCGCGTTCGAGCCTCGCGGCGCGAATGCGGCTGCTTAACACACCGCCTTGAAACAGTGGGACGCTTCCACGCGCAAAGACGCTGAGGCTGGTGTCACGATAATTATCCGGCGGCAGTGTGATCACGCCCATGGTCGGCGAAATCGCCGTGGCTTCAATATCGAACGTCTCTTGCGCGTTCGCTGTTCCGACAATTGACAGCGATGGGCGGGTTTCGCCTTTTGCTGATCGAATCGCTTGTTCCGCCGCCCGTTCGGCTTGTCGTAGCGCTTTCAAATCCGGGTTTTCAGCCAAAGCCGCCTGAAGCGCGCTTTCATAAGTCTCAGGGATTTTAGGGCCGGCGCCCACAGCGTTGAGATCGCCCGCCTCTCGCCCGACAAATAATTCATAGACGGAAAGCGACGCCTCTAATTGAGCTTCCGCGCCTGCGAATGAGGCCCGCGCACCTTCGAGCCGGGCTTCAGCCTGCTTAACATCTGTGCGGGTTGCAAATCCAACTTCGAACCGGTCTGAGGCGGCGCGCAGCTGTTCTTCCAGAAGCGCAACACTATTGGCGCGTATGCGCAGCGCGTCTCGGTCGCGCAGCACATCTACATAAGCCGTCACCACGTTCAGGATCAGATCTTGCGCGGCCCCATCAAACTGCGCATTCGCGGCGAGGATGCCGGCTTGAGCCTGCTCAATCCCGGCATTGATGCGCCCGCCAGTATAGACCGGAAGCGACGCTTGCAGCTGCGCTGTGGCGACCGGGCGGTCGCCAACATTGAAGGCGATCGGCTGATTGCTATCGAGCGATTCATAACCAACGGAGGCTGACAAATCGACGGTTGGCGCACGCGCGCCGCGGGCTTGGTTCAACTGCTCGCGCGCAACGCCAATATCAGCCCGCTGAGCTTCGAGGGCGGGATTGGTTTGAAACGCGAGGTCTAAAGCTTCATGAAGCGTTTCAGTCTGACCGGACATAGACAGCGCCAAAGTCGATAGCGAAACCAAAGCAAGTTTGCGGATCATGGGAGGCCTCTTCACTGCTCTTACTGCGCTCTATTTAGTGTACCCTACAAAAAAGTGAACAGCGTTCACCATTTTATCGCTGTGCGCTCAGATCACGCCACTTAGCATCGCGCGAAGGATGGACAGGCGCGTTCGGATGGGACCAGGTGATCGCCCTTTGGCCCAAGCATGACGCAGACGAAAATGCGCCAAAGCCGGGCGCAGATCACTCGCAATGACGGCGCGGGTCAGACTGTGATCTTGCGCTTCGCCGCGCCGCAGCCTGGCCCAATCCGGAGCGACCAATGCGATTAGGTCTGAAACATTTTGCTTGGGCGATAATAGATTGGCGGCGAGACTGGCCAAATCGCTTTCCGGTTCGAGACCGCGATCCGCCCTCAAAAAGGCCTCTTGATGCTGATCGATCAACCGCATTAATCCAGATCCGGTCAGGCGCTCGCTTGTGATTTGATCCGCCAAGGCCTGCACCAAATCATGGTCCCGCACAGTGCCCGCGGCGATCTGGTCGAGGGCGTCGCGCCACCACTGGAAACGAATTTGACCCATGGTCTGATCGCTGACCGCAAGCCGCACGCGCGCAAGTTCGTAGTAAAAAGCGTAAAGAATGATCAGCGTGTGCCGATCCTGATCGCTGGCATATCGGCTCGATAACCAGCGCTCCTCATCGACGCGCCGCAGGCGCGCATCTAGGCGCGCGACAATTTCTGTCAAAGAATCACTGGCAAGGCTGGTCATTGAACCCATATCTGTGGCAATCGCTCACCCAGGACAGCGAAAAATTTTGCAAGGAGACCAATGACATGGCTTTTGACCTTCCCGAACTCCCATATGGCCGCGATGGCCTGACCCCGCATATCTCAGAAGAGACCCTGAATTTCCACCATGGCAAGCACCATAATGCCTATGTCACCAATCTGAACA
>JBCBYJ010000284.1:0-2354 GCA_039815905.1 Pseudomonadota bacterium
GAAGTAGAGTGAAAATTCGGGGACCAAAATGCCGAATCCCTTACGCGGGCTGATTCTTGCAGCATGCGCTGCATGGCTGCCCGCGACAGCTTTCGCGGATTGTCCACCTGAGGCGTCAGTGGATCGATACGCACAGACCGCCCGAGATGCTCTCTCGGCCCTTGACGGTTTGGTGCCGGAATCTCAGCAAATCGGGCTCGAAGCCCGCTATTCTGCGATGCTCATCCTGAAATGGAGTTGGAATGGCGGCGCCAGCGTCACCGCAGATCCAAGCGCAGTGGCACATTTGGCCGCCTGCATCGCGGCAGGCCCGTGTGAGACGACCCCGTCAGATCAGTTTTCTTTAAATGCAAGCGCGCTTCCCGCAGCCCCGAGCCCGGAGCTTTTATATTGGGCGCAGTCTGAGCTCGCCTGTGACTTGCCGGTCCCCGAGGGCCTGATCATCGCGGCGGACGCGCCTGAAGCGGAGCCGGATCTCGCCTTGGCACAGCCCGAGACACTTGAAGTGGCCGCCGCGCCATCGCTGCGCGAGCCCGACGCCGAAATCCCAGCGTCGACAGATGACATAGAAACCGGCGACACAGAAGATGACACCCAACCTGAACCAGTAGAGCGCGCTGCAGACAATCGGATCGCAGCCACGGACGAAGCAGATCCAGCGCTCGCCGAGGCAAGTGACGCCGCGCCTCAAGCCCCTCTCATCGCCGATGCCGGCCGATCTGACGCGGCCAATGCCTTGGCGGCGCTCAACCAATCGCTGCGAGCCAATGCGATGACGCTGACGGACACGGTGCCGACGGATGCCGATCCCGCCGCGCTGGTACAATCTGCTGCGAGATTGTTTGCAGCCGGACGCCCAGCGGCGGCCATATTACCGCTGCGAACCGCTTGCTTCGCAGAAGTGGAAGCGCAAACGGAACGCCAATCGCAGGCCTGCAACACGCTTTTAGATGTCTATAATGCCCCAACAGAACGCAATGGCGCAGCCAATACACCAAGTTATCTCGCGCTTTCAGAAGAACTATGCGCGATCGGCTATAATCGCGGCTGCCAAAACCTAGCCCGCCATTATGCCGGACAAAACACTGCCGAAGCGCACTTGGCGACAGTCGCCTTTACCGAGCTGTCATGTTCGCTTGGCGACGGCGAAGCTTGCGCTGCGGTCTCTGACTATTACTTGGCGGGTCGCGCCACGGAGCCTGATCCAGACCTCGCTCGGCAAAAACTCGAACAGGCGTGCGCGCTTGGCCGATTGTCCTCTTGCCAAGACGTCGCCGATTACCATTTGCGCGGCGTCGGCGGCGCGGTCAGCGTTGAAAAGGCGCTCACACTGAATGAAGCCTCATGCCCGGCTGAAAACGCGATTCGCCCTGATATTTGCGTGGCGGCGGCGGATTTTGTGATGATCCATATGCAGGCTGGTCCGCAGCGCAGCGCCAAAGTCCGCGCCTTTACCCAGCGCGCCTGTGCTCTTGGACATGATATTGGCTGCGCTTGGTATGCCGAAGATCTAGAGCTTGGCATTGGCGGTGAGGTCAACTTGCTGGCGGCCAAGGATGCGCGCTTAGTGGCCTGCGAATATGGTCATAAAGCCAGCTGCGACACCCGCTCATAGCGCGCCATTCATCTCGCTGACGCGCATATAAATGCCCTCGCGATCACCGACCCGCCGCTCGACCAGCAAGCGCGCAACCTGGTGATCATCCTCAAACGCATTGCCGGTCAAACTGTCGAGCAGCGCTTTGGCGAGATTGTCTAAATCCATCCATGGCGCATCACCGGTATACTCCATCACGATATGGACGTCATAATCGCCATAGCCTGGACGCAAGCGCTGAAAGTCTTTGCGAAAAAACTCACGAAACAATTGTTTGTAATATCGGGTCTGCGTGGTCAGGCCGTGGCAGCGCACTTCGAGCGCGCCATCTTCAGTGATCCGGCCCCGGACTTTGCCATTTTTGATCCAGCCATCCACGCTTAGCGGATCCAGCCCGCTGTCTCGCGGCGCACAACATCCTCGATCACATCTATCGCCGCCTCGCTATCGTTCAAGCATGGCACGACGGAATATGCCTCTCCGCCCGCATGCAGGAATTCATCGCGGCCTTCCAGAGCCAGCTCTTCCAGCGTCTCAAGGCAATCAGAGATAAAGGCTGGCGAGACCACCACAACCTTTTTGGCGCCCTGCTCTGGCAAGGCTTCAAGGGTTTTATCCGTATAGGGTTGCAACCATTGAGTTGGCCCAAATCGACTTTGAAATGTGGTCATCGAGAACCCGTCCGCCCAGCCCAGCCGCTCTGACACCAACCGCGTCGTTTTATGACAATGGCAGTGATATGGATCGCCTTTGTCAA
>JBCBYJ010000285.1:0-2348 GCA_039815905.1 Pseudomonadota bacterium
CTTTTGTCGCTGGTATCCAAGCCAACGATTGACGACATCACCCGCGCTTATCTGGTCGGGTCGAAAGCCTATTCGGCGCGCGGGTGGACGGGGGTCCATAATATGAGCGTGAACCCGCGCGATGCTGAAATCCTAGAGCGTCTCGATCTCGAAGGCCGGATGCCGCTGCGTCTGCACAATGCTTATGACCGAGAGGGATTTGAGATCGCTCAGTCGCGGGCGAACGAGACCGACACGATCACCAATCGCTCCATCAAGCTCTATATGGACGGCGCACTTGGGTCACGTGGCGCGTTGCTCATCGAGCCCTATTCAGATCGCCCAAACATGAGCGGCTTGTCGCTCATGGAGCCGGAATTGCTCGCCGATCTGATGCAGCGCGCGGCGACCCATGACGTCCAGCTGGCCATTCATGCCATTGGCGACCTCGCCAATCGCCGCATTTTGGATGCGTTCGAAGCGGGTGGATATGATGACCGTTTACGTTGGCGCATTGAACATACGCAAATCCTCCATCCTGATGATATCGCGCGGGTTGGCTCGGTCGGATTAATTGCCTCCATGCAGCCGAGCCATGCGATCGGTGACTTTAAATTTGCGCCGGACCGTTTGGGCCCAAATCGCCTCTATGGCGCCTATGCTTGGCAAAGCCTGCTGAAGACGAATGCGATTGTGCTTGGCGGCTCGGATGCTCCGGTGGAGGTCGGGACGCCTCAGATTGAGTTTTATGCCGCGGTCGCGCGCAAAGATCTCGAAGGCTTCAGCACCGATCAATGGTATCCCGATGAAGCCTTAAGCCGCGCGCAAGCCCTGGCCCTGTTTACGACCGCGCCGGCCTATGGCGCGTTTATGGAGGACGAGCTCGGCACGATTGAAGTCGGCAAGCTGGCGGATTTTACTGTTTTCGACCGGGACTTGATGACCGTCCCTGAAGCGGAAATCCTAGAGGCGAAGACGCTGATGACTATTGTTCAAGGAGAAGCGGTTTACTCCGCCGCCGAGTAGACTTTGGTGTGGGCGAAATGGTTGAGCAGGAGCTTGGTGATTTGCGGCAAAAAGCGCGGCGGCACGTCGTGGCCCATGCCGTCAATCACTTCCATGCGCGCGCCGCGCACCAATTTGGCAATGTCATAGCCGCCTTCAATCGGCGCTAAGGGGTCCTTATTGCCATGAATGACCAGGGTCGGGGCTTTAATGCTGCGCGTGTATTTCCGAAAATCACCGGCCGCGACAATCGCCGACATTTGCCGCAGCACCCCTGACGGATTGTAGCTGCGATCATAGGACCGGGCGATCCGATCGCGCATGCCATTGGTGTTCTGGTCTTCGCCGGGCGTGCCAATCGTTTCAAAGCCTTTGACCGATCGATCGATAATCTCGTCGCGTGTGGTTGGCGGCGGGCCCCGGCGCAGCATCGCTGCCAGAACCGCGCGCGATGGACGTGGCAGTTTCGGATTGCCGGTCGTGGTCATGATCGCGGTCAGACTGGCGACCCGGTCGGGCGCGATGGCGGCCACATGCTGGCCAATCATACCGCCCATAGAGACGCCCACCAGATGCGCCTGGTCCAGTTTCAGCGCATCCATCAGGCCGATTGTATCCTGCGCCATATCGCGCAGCTCGTACGGGGTTTTGATCTTAATGCCGATGCGCCGCAGCACCATTTGGCGCAACACGTTCGGGGATTTTTCGCCCGTATGATGATGCGACAAGCCAATATCGCGATTGTCGAATGTGATGACATGATAGCCCCCGGCGACCAGATCCTCGATCAATTGCTCGGTCCACATGGTGAGCTGACCCCCAAGCCCCATAATCATCAGCACCGTCGGCGCCGCTGGGTCGCCAAAGCTTTCATACGTGATTTTGATGTCATTCGCAGTGATGGCAGGCAAATCGGGGCTCCTTGATGTCTGACTTTGCTACGATCTAGGCGCAGCCTGACCAGAAAACCAGGCTTGAGCGGCACGAAAACGGTCTCAGGCCCATGGCGGCGGGGGCGCGTCCGCGCCAAAAGGCCTCCGGCGCCGCGCTGCGGGGCGCTCGCCGGGAATGGAGGTTCGCTCGCGCGGTCAAACCCTTCCCCCAGCACCAAACCCCTCACGGGCGCGCACCCTGAGGTTTAAAAAGGCTAGGCGCGCTTTAATAAAACGCGAACTGACTGCCGCTCTTTCGAGACGGCGTATAGCGCTCAATCAAAGCGCGCCTGCGACGGGCTGTTTTCTAACTGTCCGAGGCGGGATCATCACCCCCTCGAATACCGGACCAGATGGTGGAATGACGGGCCCGTGGACCCAACCAACGGGTACAGACCCGCTGGGCACCTTAACTCGACCCGACTGTGACCA
>JBCBYJ010000286.1:0-2348 GCA_039815905.1 Pseudomonadota bacterium
TCCAGCATCGCGCTCGCGTTTGGCAATGGTACGTTGACGGCGAGCTCGCAGGCCGCACCATCATTAAAGAAAAGCGCGTCGCCTAGTTTGATCCAGCGCTTCAAACTCAAGCTATAAACATAGAAACGAGACCGATGACGAAATCGCAATCTGCCCCTGAAGAGCTTGCCCCTCCTCCCATATCTGAGGCGGTTCAGCATGGCGTCTATCCTGAAATGGTTCACGACGAACGGGCGCGGTTCAATTTTCACGCCTGTCTGTACAAAGCGATTTCCGATGAAGTCTCGCCGGGCAATCCGCTGATCTATGACCAAAGGGTGCTGCCCAAGTTTGAGAAAGAGCACGGGCGCACACCGGAAAGTCGGCACGAAGTTCGCCGGGCCATGACATCTGATCCGTTCCACAATTTCTGGGGCGCCTTGCGGCGTAACACGATGGAAATGCGTCAAGTGAATGGTCAGCTCGTCACGCTTCGCCAACTGGAGCGGCTGGCAGAGCGGGCTGAAAAATTCAATTCGGGATCTGATCGATTGATTTTGAACGACGCGATCGAAATCCCCTATTACGTCGCCGAAGTCGATCATCATTGCATGCCTGGCAGCTATTACCGCGAAATCGTCCCTGGCGATGTTGCCCCGGCTGCGAATTATGATGCCGGGTTCTATGTGACCACAGGCGGCACGGTTGGCGGTCTCTGTGATGGCGGCGGCAAATCGGTCGCCAATTGGTTGCAAACGACCCATCCAGACTTCGCTCCAAAACGCATTTTGGACATTGGCACAGCGCTTGGGAATACGTTGCTACCGATCGCTCAGGCCTTCCCCGACACCGACTTCATCGCGCTTGATATCTCCGCGCCGATGCTCCGCTATGGTCATGCCAGAGCGGCCTCATTGGGGATCAAGAACATCACTTTCATGCAAATGAATGGTGAAGATCTCTCCGCCTTCGAGCCTGGCGAATTCGACATGGTCATGTCGTCAATTTTCCTCCACGAGCTGTCCACCAAATCGCTTCCGAAAGTCGTCCGTGAGGGCTATCGGGTTTTGGCTGATGGCGGCTTAATGCTGCACCTGGAACAGCCACAGTATAGCGAAGACATGCCGCTATATGAGCAATATATGCGCGACTGGGACTCTTATAATAATAATGAACCTTTCTGGTCGGCCATGCACGAAACCGATCTCATCGCGCTACTCTCAAGCGTCGGCTTCGATGCCGAAGCTGTGGACGTTGCCTCACTCAAAGGGGTGTCCGACTATGAAGACGGAAAAGGCCCAACCTCAGTAGAGCATGGCCGTGCGCCAGACTGGCATGCTTATGTCGCCCGAAAATAGAGCCCATCACAGAGTGAGAACCGGTCATGCTGTCTGAGTCTGAAATCCTAAAACTCGCGACGACAAAGGCGAAGGGCAAACGGCCGAAATATCTCAGCACGCCGGCTGAGGAACACCTTTTGTCCATGGTTATGGTTTTGGCGGAAGAACTGGCGGTGATGCGCGAACGGTCAGACACGCTAGAGCGCCTCTTAGATAAATACGGCGTCATCAATCGCGCTGAAATCGAGACTTACCAGCCTGGCAGTAAGGCCGGACAGGCGAGACAGAAACAAAACCTGCAATTTACAGCGCGGCTTCTGCGCAGTCTGCGCCAGGAAGTCGATACGCTGAAGGGCGGCGACAAATCTGCTGAAGAAATGGCGGAAATACTCAAAGAAAAATAAGGGCGCCCAGTTATGACTGAGACGCATGCTGAGCTCAGCAATCGTACAAAAACGCGCGACATTAGCGAGCAAATCGTCGACTTCGTGCATCGCACAAGGTTTGAAGACCTGTCACCTGAGGCCGTCGAGAGCGCTAAGAAATTCCTTATGGACACACTTGCCGTTGGCGTAGCCGGTCGCTGCGCGGCTGGGTCTGCTCGAATGCTGGAGGCGGTCAAAACGTGGGGCGCAGGCGAGGCTGCGCGCGTCATTGGTCGGCCTGGCCTGCGCTTGCCCGCGGCAACAGCAGCCTTTCTCAACGGCTATCAATGCCATTGTCTGGAATGGGATTGTCTGCATGAAGAGGCCGTCGTGATTGCAATGTGCGTCCCCGTCGCCGCCCTGGCAGCTGAGTCCGAACAAACGCCGGTTTCAGGACGGACATTTCTCACGGCGCTCACCCTCGCTGTCGAAGTCGCGACCATGCTCGGCCAGGCCTCAGAGACCGCACCGCGCTTTTTTCGCCCTGCCGTAAGCGGGTTGATGGGGGCAGCGCTTGGGGTCGCCTATTTGCGTGGATTTTCGCAAGCCCAGATGTTGCAGACTTTGGGGCTCGCCTATTCGCAAGCCTCCGGTACGATGCAAG
>JBCBYJ010000287.1:0-2332 GCA_039815905.1 Pseudomonadota bacterium
ACTCGCCAAGTGTCAACCCTAATTCGGTCAGCGTTTCGCGCAGCAAAGGTCCAATCTCGCTTTGAATGACGAGATCGGCATAGACATCCTGCTCGGTCGCTTCGCGGTTGATGATGATGTATTTGGCGCCGTTTTGCTTGGCAATGAGGGGAATGTTTGCGGCTGGATAAACGACCAAAGACGAGCCAATCGCGATCATTAAATCGCAAGCGACCGCCTCGCTTTCCGCCCGCATCATTTTGTCTTCGGGCATAGCTTGGCCGAATGAAATGGTCGCTGATTTCACCAGTCCACCGCAAAAATCGCAGGTGATGTCCTCGTCGGCTTCATAGCGCGGACGCAAACGATCATAGGTGTAGCGTTTGCCGCAATTTAGGCATTTCGCGTAAGACGCATTGCCGTGGACTTCGATGACGTGTTCGTCTGGAACGCCGCCATCCTGGTGCAGATTATCGACGTTCTGGGTGACAACGCTGGTGATTTTGCCAATTTTAACCAGCTTGGCAATGGCATGATGGCCTGAATTGGGGCTGGCGCCGGTCCATCCAGCGCTGCGATCAAACACCCGTCGCCAGCCCTCGCGCCGGGCGTCTCGATCAGAGACGAAGTCTTGATAATAGATCGGCTGCATTTTCGACCAGACCCCGCCAGGTGACCGAAAATCTGGGATGCCGCTTTCCGTCGACACGCCGGCGCCGGTGAACACGACCACCCGGTCGGCGGCGCGAATATGTTTGGCAAGCGTGATCGCGGCATCCATGCTTTGAAGCTACAGGTCTGCGGCGTCAGTGCAACCGCAATTCAGCTCGAAAAGCCTTTGCGTTGCAGCCAATCGCTGCAGATTTTGACCGCTTCGGGCAAGAGATCCGGGCGCTCGATATAATAGTGATCGGCGCCTTGGATATTGTGGTGTTCTTTGTCGTCATGCCCGATGGCCTCAAACAAACGCCTCGCATGGCTCGGCGTGCAGGCGAGATCGGCTGTATTGTTGATGACCAATACGGGGCAGCTGATCCGAGCAGCATTGCCAAGGCCGGTCGCATTTGTGGTGTCATAGCCCCATTGGCTGAGCCAAGAGCGCAAGGTCGAAAAGCGCGCCAAGCCAACCGGCCCATCATTGGCAATTCTTGGTTCGCCAAGATAGCAGTCATAAGGGCGCCGATCGGACGGGTCTTGTGCGGGGTCGGTCCAGCGCAAGTCGGCCATCGTGCCCTGTACGGTAAAGGCGCGCTCAGCATTGAGCTCGCCCGCTTTGCGCAGGTCTTCCAGCGTTTGCTTGACCCAGTCGGTGATGCGCCGGTTTCGGGCGACCTGTTCGGCGCGATAATGGGAGACAAAGGTCGGATTGTAAGGTGGCTGATTGGGATTGTTCGGATCGTAAATATTCAGCGCAGGTGTTCGCGCAAAGGGGTGAGACTCATCAGCGATTGAGGGATCGATCCATTCGGTGAGGGTCATCGCACGGCTAACATGCGCCGCGAGCAGCATAATGCCTTGCACGGGCGGCAGGTTGAGCGCGGTTAAGTCAAACCCGTCACCGGCCGGTGTATGGGTGAGTGTTGGGGTTTCGGCCTGGTCTTGATAGAACAAGGAGAGAGAGCCCCCGCCTGACCAGCCGCCGAGAATGAGCGTCTCATAGCCGAGCTTCTCGCGGGCGTGTTTGAGGCAGGCACCTAGATCAGCGACACACTTTTCCATGATGAGCGCGGTGTCATTGCCGCGATAGCGGGGGTTGCAATAGATCACATGATGCCCGGCATGGGCGAGCGCTGAAACCAAAGGCAGAAACGCGCCGGAGCCGATTGGATGAGAAAAAACAATGGCGGTTTTGGAGGACAGGTCTTTTGGCGTGATCCGCATACACTCGACGACCACGGTCCCGCCTGCGCCGCCATAGACGTCTTTAAAGCCGGACGTTTCTTGATGCAGCACCAGATAAGGCGCTCGGATCAGTTCTAACATATCACCCTCCCGCATGGTGAAGTCTTGGCGTTTTGGGAGGGTGAGTCCAGTATGACGCAAAGATAAGGGAGCGATCATCATGGTGAAAGCCACGGGAATTCATCACCTCGCGATTATGTCGGCCGACATAAAGCGCCACATTGAGTTCTTCTCCGATGTCTTAGGGTGCAAGCTCTCGGCGATTTTCGACATGCATGGTGTGCCAGGCGGTATTCACGCTTTCATGCATTTGGATGATCATTGCTATTTTTCGATTGTTCAACTGCCGGAGGTCAAAGACATTCCAAGTGAGATTGGCGTCACTCATGCAGGCACAGGTGCCAGCGCCTGTGCGGCTGGAACGATGCAGCATCTCGCATTTAAAGCGGAT
>JBCBYJ010000288.1:0-2315 GCA_039815905.1 Pseudomonadota bacterium
ATCATCCTGTGCGCCCACATAGCGTATCGACCCAATATGGATGCCCCCTATGACTGACGCTGCCGGATCTGCCCACATTACAGAGTCCTCTGACCAAGCCTTTATGCAAGACGTGGTTGAAGCCTCCAACACCCAGCCTGTGCTGGTCGATTTCTGGGCCCCCTGGTGCGGACCGTGCCGGACCCTGACCCCGACTTTGGAAAAGGTCGTCAATGATCTTGGCGGCAAAGTTAAGCTTGTCAAAATCAATACTGAAGACCATCCGGGCGTCGCTGGCCAGATGGGGGTTCGCTCCATCCCATCGGTGTTCGCGTTCGATAAAGGCCGCCCCGTCAACGGGTTCCAGGGCGCTTTGCCGGAAAGCCAAATCCGCCAATTTGTCGACGGCATTCTCGGCGGCACAGACGGCGCCAAACAGCTGCAAGACGCCTTGGACCAAGCCGAAACGGCGGTCCAGGCGGGCGATATTACAACAGCCGCGCAGCTCTATGGTGCGGTGATGGAAGCCGATCCTGAAAATGCCGCAGCGATTGCCGGTTTGGCGCGGTGCTATCTCGCCAATGGCGATCCGGATCGCGCCCGGCAAATCCTCGCGATGGCGCCCGAAGACAAAGCCAATGACCCGGCGGTGAAATCCGTGCGGACAGCACTGGATCTGATGGCCGACACCCCCCTCGACGAAGACATGGCGAGCGCGAAAGAAACCGTCGCGGCCAATCCTGAAAATCACGCGGCGCGCTATGAGCTGGCCGAGAAGCTGATCGGTCAAGGCAAAAACCAAGATGCGGTCGATCATCTGCTGACGATTTTGACCGATGATCTTGAATGGGGTGAAGGCAAAGCCAAGGCCAAACTGCTCGAAGTGTTCGAAGCGGCCGGGCCGAAAGATCCCGTGACCGTGGATGGACGCCGTCGATTGGGCTCGCTGCTCTTTGCCTGATCGAAATTGATTGCTGGCCGAATGCCCCGATCAGTCCATGTTGTGCTATGAGGCCTCAAATTGGAAGGGTTGTGACCATCGAACCGTATCGCAAACTATCGGATTTACCGGAGATCCTACCGATCTTCCCGCTCGCCGGTGTGCTGCTTTTCCCGCGATGGTCCTTGCCGCTAAATATTTTTGAGCCGCGTTATCTCAACATGATTGATGATGCGATGCGCGGGGCGCGCATCATTGGGATGATCCAGTCGCAAGGCGGTGACCCGGCTGTGCCGAATATTACCACCACAGGCTGCGCCGGACGCATCACCTCTTATTCTGAGACCGATGATGGGCGTTATCTGATTTCTTTGAGCGGCATTTGCCGCTTTGCTGTGACGCAAGAATTGTCGGTGGAGACGCCCTATCGGCAAGTCAGCCCAGACTGGCAACCCTATGCCAATGATTTGGTCTCGCCGGCCGAGTCGAGCCTGCCAGAGCGCGAGGCGCTGGTTCAGTCGCTGAAGCGCTATACCCAGATCAATGCGATGGAAGTTGATTGGGACGCGGTGGAGCACGCGCCGATGGAAACCCTGATCAATGCGCTTTGTGCCGGGTGTCCGTTCGGCACTTTGGAGAAGCAGGCTCTGCTGGAAGCGCCAAGTGTTGCGGAGCGCGCCGCCACTCTGATCGCCTTGCTTGACATGGACATGCCAGGCGATGACAGCTCGACATTGCAATGACTGAAACAGATCCTTCTGGCCCCTCTAACGCGTCTGAAACGGCGAGCCCGTGCGGGGTGCATCCGCGCCTCTTAGAGCTGCTGATTTGTCCCCTCACGGGCGGCCCGCTGCGGTTCGATCGTGAGGCGTGCGAGCTGATTTCCAAAAAAGCCAAACTGGCGTTTCCAATCCGCGATGGTCTGCCCATCATGTTGGAAAGCGAGGCGCGCGATCTGGAGCTCGAGCCATGAGTGCGCGGGCTTGGCCAGAAGAGCTGCGCTTTTCAAACAGTGCCCGGGCGCTGACGATTACCTTTGATGATGGGCAGCGTTTTACGCTGCCATACAAAACCCTGCGCTTAGAAAGCCCGTCGGCTGAGGTGCAAGGTCATGGCAGCGGACCGAAACCCCCGCCGCCTCTGATTAGCGACGATCTTTCGATTGAGAAGGCCGACCCTGTCGGACGCTATGCGGTGAGGCTGTATTTCACGGATGGTCATTCCAGCGGATTGTTCACCTGGGCCTATTTGCGCGAGCTCGCAGAAAAGCGTGTGACCGCTTAAGCCCTCTTACCGTCAGCTCGGATCATGCCTATATCTCACCAGCACAGAGGCTGGGGCGTTCGAGGACGGTCAGCTATCCGCCGACCTTAAGTTCCGTCAGGGAGCTGGCTCT
>JBCBYJ010000289.1:0-2311 GCA_039815905.1 Pseudomonadota bacterium
TTGCGCCCCAATCATCGGTTGCGGTCAGATCCGAGCGAAAAAAGCGCGTGTCCAACATAATGACTTGGGTCCGCTGACCTTCCGGTCCGAATGTGCGGGCATAATAGGTGCCAGGCCATTGGCCGACATCTTGGTCTTCAAGGCCCCAAAAGACTTCATGCACGCGCTCAGCCAGGGCGCGGAACGGAAAGCCTTTGCCAGCATCATTGGCGCCATAATCATGATCATCCCAGGCCACCATCATCGCGGTAGAGGCGCGCACAGCTTGAAAGTCTGGACGCGCGGCCAAATCGGCAAAGGATTGGCGCACTTCATCGAGATCCGGCTGATTGACGACATAGCTGCGACCATCGCGGTCGCCATAGACATTGTCGCCGACCATTAAAAACAGATCCGCGCCTTCTTGAGCGACGCTCATCATCGCGGCCGATGGGCCCTTTTCTTCATCAAGGCACGAGCCGAGCAGGATTTTGGTGATCACGTCGTCTTCGCCCGGAAGGGCTTTGCCGGTTGGGGCCTGGGGCAGCGTGCTGTTTGGGATCGTGTCATAATAATAGTCCAGCGCCGCTTGCGCAGACTCCGGTTTCGGCGTGAACAGGGTGATCGCGCCCGGCTCTGTGGCGCATCCGGCTAGGGCCAAAGCTAGGGTTCCGGCGAACAATCCCCGTTTCATGCACTCGTCCTCTCATAAACGTATCGCGCTCTCTTAGGCAGAAAGCACGACAAGTCTGTAACAAGAGTCGCTCCGTTTAAATGGTAAAAAAGATTTGCCACATCAGTCGGCCCGGCAGGAAGGTGAAAAGCCCCGCAATCACCATCGCGCCGACGAACATGCCCGTCATTTGCTGCCGGTGCTTCTTGATCTGTTTGCGCCGCGCCGCTGCGACCCCAAAGGGTAAACCAATCATCGTCCAAGCCGACAGGGCATGGATCGGGCTATACACACTGCCCATCAGGCCGGTGATAAAGAAAGACGAGAGCGCTGTGACCGCCATCGCGATGACCCAGGTCCAACCCAGCGTCTTGTGCAGGCGAAAGCCTTTCGGCGCCAAGAGCAGCGTCAGTCCGACAAAAAAGGCCGTGAGGGCAGCAATGACATGGATCTGCACGGCGGCGCTTGCAGCCAAGTAAGGCGCAAGGTCGATCCGAAACCGGATATCGGGATTGTCATGGGCGGCGATAATGAAGCGGCTGACGATCGCATAAATGGCCAATGCGATGAGGAATTGCCACGCCCAGCCCGGCACCCGGCGGCGCAGGGACTCTAAAAGGCGCGGTCGGCGAGACGGCGATGCAAGCTGGGCGGTTGGGGCAGGAAGGGAGGTCATAGGGCGGCTCTTTGTAAGATTGAAGGGGAGGGAACGGGCGCGTGACCGCGACCCAAAGCGGGCTTAGTTCAGCGTGATCGTGTGCGTGGTGGGCGCGTCTTGAAGCGTGAATTTGGCGGCGGTCCATTTGGCCGGTCCGAATGTGCCTTTTGCATTATTCGAAAAAGCGTAAGGTTCGGTCGGGATGCCAAAACGGCTCGTATTAAAAGTGCCATCATTGTTCAGGTCTTGATACAGCCGCACGGCATATTCACCCGGCGCGAGCCCCTCAAACGTGACCGAAACAGTGGGGCCATCAATCACCAGCTTTGCGGCCTCGACCGCGCCGTCGCCCTCATAGGTGTCGGCATCGAACAGGCCGAGCACGATCGCACCTTTGTGCGCGGCGATGCCATCTACGGTCACAGTTAAATCCGCGGCGAGCGCCATCGGGGCGGCGACGGTGCAGACGATTGCAAGGGCAGCGAGGGAAAGCGAATGGGTCATATCTGTCTCCAGTTTGTGGATGATTGTGACAGCCTCTCGACTGCCTGAGACAGAGAATTGACAGGGATTGAGACGGCCCGCATTGCTGACTACGTCTACGGACAGGAATCCTTCGCGAAATGCCGCCAGTGTCGTTCGCGAACCGTGAATAGAAGGGGCTCTACGCTTTGCGTATCGCGACTGACATCATTCGGTTTTGCGTCATTGTGGCGGGGCTTGGGCTTATCTTTGCCTGGCTCGGCGTCTACAATACCGGCCAGCTGCCTTTCTATAAGCGTTTTGTGTTTTGGACGACGACGATGGCGGTCGGGGCAGGGACTTCAATCTTGATCAGCCCGTTCATTTGGGGGCCGCGCCATCAGGACGTTGGGGCGATTTTCAAGATTGGCATTGCCGCGGCGATTATCTCGGTGCCGGTGACACTGGTTTTGGTGCTGTTTTTCTCAGACGGCGGCTGGGCACCGATGCGGCTGCTCTCACAATACGCTTATGTCTTG
>JBCBYJ010000028.1:0-12804 GCA_039815905.1 Pseudomonadota bacterium
CTTGGTCTTTGGGCACCAGTCCGCAGAACTGGGTCACGGCATTATCCTCGACGCGCTTCAGGCTCAGCCACTCTTGCAATTGGACCTTCGGCTCGGCGAAGGCACCGGCGCGCTCTTGGCCTGGCCGCTGGTTAAAGCCGCAGCAGCGATGCTCCGCGACATGGCGAGCTTCGATACGGCGGGTGTCAGCGGTCCTGCATGAAAAACCAAGCCGCAATATTTCTGCTATCTGTGCAATTCTTGACCCGCATTCCCGTGCCGTCGGCAGGCATTTATACGCCCCAACGCCTAAACGAAGCGGCGCGCTATTATCCTTTGGTCGGCTATCTGATTGGCGGCATTTGTGCGGGCGTCTTTTTTGTCTTGAGTATGGCCTTGCCGGCGGCACTCGCCTTGCTTTTGGCAATCGCGATGGGGCTTCTGGTGACGGGTGCGTTCCACGAAGATGGGCTCGCCGATACGTTTGACGGCATTGGTGGCGGTTCTTCGCGCGAGCGAGCTTTAGAGATCATGAAAGACTCGCGGCTTGGAACTTACGGGACGCTCGCCTTGAGTGTCGCGCTGGCGATCAAATTCATGGCGCTGGTGGCTTTGCCGAGCGAGATGATCATTTGCGCGCTCATCATCGGCCATGGCTGGTCGCGCTTATCGAGCGTACTGGTCCTTTTGACCAGTCGATATGCGAGAGAAAGCGGCACGGCCAAACCGGTGGCTGAAGGCTTGTCTACGATCAGCACGGTGATTGCCATTGGGACCGGAATGGTCGGGCTGATCGCGGCGAGTTTCTTTGTGCCTTGGACACTCCTCGCCTCGGGCATTGGCGGGCTTGCGATTGGACATGTCGGCATGAGACTTTTGTTTGAACGCAAGCTTGGCGGCTATACGGGCGACACATTGGGCGCGGTTCAGCAAGCCAGCGAGATTGGATTCTATGTTGGATGGGTCGCTTGGCTATCTTGATGCTACGACATACGCGGCCAAAGATTGCCGATGGGATCTGTTACGGGCAAACAGATTTGGACCTGACGGAACCGTTCGAACAAGAGGCTGAAGCGGTCGCTATCGCGCTTCCCGAGATCCAGCAGATTTTCTCAAGTCCGCTGCAACGATGTCGGCGTTTGGCGGATTACATCGCCGCCAAGCGCCGCTTATCGGTCACGCTCGACGATCGGCTCGCTGAACTGAATTTTGGCGCCTGGGAGGGCCAAGCTTGGGATCAGATTCACCGCCCTGACCTTGAGGCGTGGGCCGATGACTTTTACCATGCATGTCCGCATGGCGGCGAGGCGGTTGCGGATTTGAAGCGCCGCGTCGACGATGCCGTGCGCGCGGTTCGACCGCATAGCGGCAATACGTTACTGGTCACGCATGCGGGCGTCGTGCGCGCTGCATTTGCCAACGGAACCAATGCCGAGCAGTTTCAAACCCCAATCGATTTTGGCCAGTTTATCGAACTGCCCGCACACGAGGATTTAAATGTATGAGCGATGACACTGCCCACAAAGCGAAGATGCAAAAGCTGCAAGCGGAACAGAAACGTAAGTCCGATGAGGCGCGAGATCCTGAACGTGGCCTCGTCCTGGTCCATACGGGCGATGGAAAAGGCAAATCCTCCTCGGCATTTGGGGTAATGATCCGGGCGCTGGGCTGGGATAAAACCGTCGGCGTGGTGCAATTCATCAAAGGCAAATGGATCACCGGAGAGCGGCAATTCTTCGATAAGCTGGGCCAGGTCGACTGGCACACAATGGGCGACGGTTTCACTTGGGATACGCAAGACAAGAACAAAGATATCGAGGCGGCTGAAGCGGCCTTCGCAAAAGCCAAGCAGATGCTGGCGAGCGGCGATTATGATCTCGTCGTGCTGGATGAGGTGAATATCGCTCTGCGCTATGATTATCTCAGTGTAGAGGCCGTGATCGACGGATTGCGCGCACGGCACCCACGCACCAGCGTCATTTTAACCGGTCGAGATGCCAAAGAAGAGCTGTGTGACTATGCCGATCTGGTCAGTGAAATGCGCGAAATCAAACATCCCTTCAAAGCCGGGATCAAAGCGCAACGCGGCATCGATTATTAGCGCCATTTTGTTGCGATGGCGGGATTTGACAAGGCAAACGCACTGATGCATCAAGCGCCGCAGATGGTGCTGCCATAATTGGCGGCTAAGAGGGAAGCCGGTTTAAATCCGGCGCTGTGCCCGCAACTGTCAGCCAGGAGCTGATGGCCAATATGCCACTGAGGACATCCTTGGGAAGGCGGCCAGAGGCGATGATCGGTAAGCCAGGAGACCTGCCATCGCGTCGTTCGTCCGGAGACCGGGAAGAGTCTCAGCGGTCGGGAAGGGTCTAAACCCTCCTTTGAAACGACAGAGTAAGGGCTTGGCCGCTCGTACAGTCATTCTGTGAGGCCAAAGTGTCGTTTTCAGTGCGCCAGTTTTTCGAGCGGCATGGCGCGGAGGGGTATTCCCCATGTTGTATAAGACTGCGCTGCTTAGCGCTGTTTCCCTTTCACTCGCCCTGCCGGTCCTGGCTCAAGGCGCGGATGATGAGACCACCACACTCGACACCATCGTGATCGAAGGGTCTCGCTTGAACCAAACGGCGACGGAGATTGGCTCATCGGTCAGCGTCATCACCGCAGATGATATCGAAACCCTCGGCTTTGATTTCGCGATTGATGCTGTCGCGTCCGCGCCGGGCGTCACAGTCAATCAAAACGGATCCTTTGGCGGCTTGGCGAGTGTCCGCATTCGCGGCGCGCAGAGCGGCCAGACGCTCGTGCTCGTCGATGGCATTCCTGTGAATGATCCCTCCTCGACCAGCGGCGGGTTCAATTTCAATTCCGTCGACACAGACAGTATCGAGCGGATCGAAGTGCTCAAAGGCCCGCAATCCACGCTCTGGGGTACCGACGCGATTGGCGGCGTCGTCTCGATCATTACCAAACGTCCTGATGAGGGCTTTGGCGGCACGGCGTTTGGAGAATATGGTAGCTTCAACACGTACCGCGTTGGGGCATCGGTTGAGAATAAGAATGAGCTCGGCGATTTCCGTTTGGCCGCATCCGGCATCACCTCAGATGGCATCTCTAAAGCCGATGAGGACAATGGCAACCCGGAAGAGGACGGCTATGAGTCTTTGACCCTTTCTGGCAAAGGCGGCTTGAATATCAGTGAGACCATCCGCCTGACCGCAAATGCCTTTTGGGTGGATAGCGACAGCGATTTCGATTCGTTCTCCGGCGGCGCGCAAGGCAGTGTCGCCGATGGCAATTCAAGCAACCAAACTGAGCAAATCGCGGCGAATGTCGCCGTGAATGCCAGCTTGTTTGACGGCAAGTTCGAGAATGTCTTCTTGCTTGGATATTCAGAGATAGAGCGGCAAAATTTCACCAATGAATTGCCAAGCTTCAATGCTGAGGGCGATCGCCATCTCTATCGCTATCAGGGCACGTTTACGATCAATGATCGCAACACGCTGGCGTTCGGCGCTGAGCGAGAAGAAACCAGCTCGGGCGCGAATGAAGCGAACACAGATAGCCTGTTTGCGCTGTATGAGTTCAAGCCGGCGGAGTCCCTGACACTGACCGGCGGCGTGCGCATGGACGACCGGGATGATTTTGGCACCGAGACGACCGGGCGCGTCGCGGTCGCTTACAATCCAACCGAAACGCTGACGCTGCGAGCCAATTGGGGTCAGGGCTTTAAGGCGCCGTCAATCTTCCAATCGACCTATATTTGTGGCTTTTGTGGTCTGACCGCGCCGAACACAAACCTGCTGCCTGAAACCTCAGAAGCGTTTGAAATCGGTGCCGACTGGCGGTCTGGCGATGGCAAAGCTGAAGCTGGGGTCACCCTGTTCGATCAAGAGTCTGAAAACCTGATCGATTTCTCGTTTACCGCTGGCTATGACAATATCGAGTTTGTCGAGAGCCAAGGGATCGAACTCTATGGCGCCTATCAGCTGACCTCCATGCTGCGTCTCTCTGGTAATTATGCCTATATCGACGCCCAGGATGGTAATGGCGTGAAGCGCGTTCGCGTGCCTGAACATTCAGGTGACGTGACGCTTTCCTTTGACCCGGACGGCCCGCTCTCCGGCGCCGTTTTGGTGCGGTATAATGGCGAAGAGCAGAACAATGCGACCACGTCCGTCGATGCTTGGACCCGGGTTGATGTGAATGCGGCCTATGCTGTTACCGAGCAATTCGAAGTGTTTGGCCGGATCGAAAACCTGTTCGATGAAGAGTACCAGCAGATCCTCGGCTATGGCACGCCGGATCTATCCGGGTCGGTTGGGATCCGTCTAAGGTATTAGTGATGATCAGGCTGACCGTCCTCTTTGCGGCATTCGGGTTCGCTGCGTGTGGCGGGAGCAATCCCGCCCCTACGCCGAGTTCTGAGCGTCCAATGCGGATCGTCAGCCTGGACTTTTGCGCCGATCAATATGTCTTGAAACTTGCCGACCGCGAGCAGATTCTGGCCGTGTCACCAGACGCGGTGAAAGATTTCTCTTATATGCGTGACGCGGCCCAGGACGTGCCCTCGGTGCGCCCGATCGCCGAAGATGTGTTAATCCTCAAACCCGACCTGGTGGTTCGATCTTACGGCGGTGGTCCCAATGCGGCGCGCTTTTTCGAACGTGCTGGGGTTCCCGTTCTTCAAGTCGGATGGACGTCGTCCGTGCATGGCGCTGGTCCAAACACGATCCCAAAGATCACCCGTGATGTTGCAACCGGCCTGGGACAGAGCGCGCGCGGCGAGGCTTTGATCGAAGCGTTTCAATCGCGGCTCGCAAAAATCAAAAGCGCTGCGAGTGGGAAGTCGACGCTCTACATAACGCCGGCTGGCGTCACCACTGGCGGCAACTCGCTGGCGCACGAGATGCTGCTGGCCGCCGGTCTGACCAATTATTCTGACGCCAAAGGCTGGCACAGTCTGCCGCTGGAACAACTCGCTTATGAACGTCCCGACCTCGTCGCTGCGGCTTACTTCAATGCTAAGACCAATCATGGCGAGGCCTGGAGCGCCTCTCGTCATCCCGTGGCCAAGCGGGAACTCACCGAAAATCAACGGATCGATTTAGACGGCGCTTGGCTCTCTTGTGGGGGATGGTTTTTGATCGAAGCCATTGAAGCGCTGGCGGCAGGTGCCAAAAGCGTTGACTGAAAGATGGCTCATTCCTGGCCTCAGCGTTCTGTCTGGTTTGGCGATTTTTCTCGCCTGTCTTTTGGGCTCGACACCGCTTGCGATTGAACGGGTCTTGGCCGCTCTGTTTGGCGGTGCGGACGCAGCCGACCGATTGGTGGTCTGGTCCATTCGTTTGCCGCGCGCCTTGGCAGCATTTCTGGTTGGCGGCGCACTTGGACTGAGCGGAGCGGCGCTGCAGGGTCTATTGCGCAATCCTTTGGCAGAGCCGGGTGTGCTCGGCGTATCCGCTTCGGCCTCTTTGACCGCCACGGTCGCCATCTATTTCGGCTTGGTGGCGCTGAATGCCTGGTTCCTCCCATTAGCGGCGATTGCTGGCGCCCTGATCGCGACCAGCCTGCTGGCGCTTGCCGCAACGCGCACCCAGTCTGTCGTCACTCTGATCTTGATTGGCGTTGGCCTGTCGAGCTTTTCGGGTGCATTGATGAGCCTCTTAATGAACCTTGCGCCCAATCCGTTTTCGCTCTCGGACATGATCAACTGGATGCTTGGTTCGGTTGCCAATCGCAGCTTCAATGAAATCGCATTGGCGTTGCCTTTCATGGCCCTCGGCGTGATCATTCTGCTTGTCACAGGACGCGGCTTGTCAGCGCTCACGCTCGGCGAAGAAGCCGCGAACGGGATCGGGTTGAACCTTCAGCGCCAGCGCATTTGGACCGTCCTGGGCGCGGGGCTCGCGACCGGTGCCTCGGTTGCGCTGGCGGGCGCCATTGGCTTTGTCGGCATTGTCGCGCCGCACATTGTTCGCCCCTTCGTGCGACATGACCCCGCCCGATCCTTGATCCCATCCGCATTGCTCGGTGGTTTGATCTTGGTGGTCGCAGATATCTTTGTGCGCATCTTGCCAAGTACCAACGAGTTGAAGTTGGGGGTTGTTGCGGCCCTGATCGGTGCGCCCGCTTTTGTCTGGATCGCAATGCAAAGGCGGGCGGTGCATGACTAAATTGGTTGCAAACGCCCTCACGGTCACCGCTGGTGAGAAAACGCTCGTTCGAAACGCGACGTTCGACGTCACGCAAGGCGAACTTATCATCGTGCTCGGGCCCAATGGCGCCGGTAAAACAAGCATGATCCGAAGTGTTCTGGGCTTGACGCCGCTCGCCGCTGGAACTGCGACATTGAACGGTGTTTCAGTCGCTCAACTGTCGGCCAGAGATCGCGCTCAGAGCGTCGCCTATCTTCCTCAGATTCGCCCCCTCGCCTGGCCGAATCAAGTCCGTGATATTGTTGCTCTAGGGCGCTTTAGTCATGGCGCCGCTTTGGGTCGACTCAGTCAAGCGGACGCCGACGCCGTCTCGCGCGCCATCGCTGCTTGTGACCTTACTCATCTCGCCCACAGAACCGCTGACACATTATCCGGCGGTGAACTCGCAAGGGTGCATTGCGCCCGCGCCATCGCAACAGAAGCCCCGCTTCTTATCGCGGATGAACCAACCGCCGCGCTTGACCCAAGACATCAATTTCGAATTTTGGATTTGATCAAAACCTATGTCGATACGGGCGCCGGCGCATTGCTTGTCCTGCATGATATTGACCTGGCTGCGCGCTACGCGACACGCCTCATCTGGATGAAGGATGGCGAAATCATCGCCGACGGTTCGCCTGCAGACACGCTGTCTTCAGAGCGCCTGGCAGAGGTCTATCAAATCGATGCGCGGGTCGAAAACGGACGCGTTCTCATGGAGGGCATCCTATGAACGCCCGCGCTTTGATGCTGCAAGGGACCGGCTCGGATGTTGGCAAGTCGGTGCTCACCGCAGCCTTGTGTCGGATCGCCCGCCGTCGCGGTTTGAGCGTGGCGCCGTTTAAACCGCAAAACATGTCCAATAATGCCATGGCCTGCGCCGGTGGTGGAGAGATTGGCCGCGCTCAGGCTTTGCAGGCGCGCGCGGCAGGACTCGAACCGACGACCGATATGAACCCGGTTTTGTTGAAACCCCAAACCGACCGCAGCGCTCAAATTGTGGTTCAAGGCAAAGTCGTCGATGCGATGGACGCCGCCGATTACATGTCGTCTCGCGACCAGTTGATGGGGGCGGTGCTTGAGAGTTTTGAACGCTTGGTCGATCAACACGATTTGGTCTTGGTCGAAGGTGCTGGTAGTCCCGCCGAAGTTAACTTGCGCGCCCGGGACATTGCCAATATGGGCTTCGCCCGCGCGGCCCGCGTGCCAGTATGTTTGATCGGTGACATTGATAAAGGCGGCGTGATTGCCAGCCTGATCGGCACGCAAGCGGTCCTCTCTGGCGCGGATGCCGACTTGATCCGGGGCTTTTTGATCAATAAATTTCGCGGCGATCCGCGGCTCTTCGATGATGGCCTTCAGACGATTGAAGACTATACAGGGTGGCCCTGTTTTGGCGTTGTTCCCTGGCTCAAAGCACCGGCCTATCTGCCAGCAGAAGATGCCGTAGCGCTCGACGCTCAAACGGCACCGTCTGATCGACCGCTTAAAATCGCCGCGCCCATGCTCTCTCGGATCGCCAATTTTGATGATGCCGACCCGATTCAATTAGAGCCAGGCGTCTCGTTTGAGTGGACCCCGCCCGGTCGCCCGCTGCCGCGTGATGCGGACTTGATTATTCTTTTCGGCACCAAGTCGACACTGGGCGATCTCGCCTTTCTGCGGGCGCAAGGGTGGGATCATGACCTGTTCGCGCATGCCCGCACAGGCGGACGCGTGCTCGGGATCTGTGGCGGGTTTCAGATGCTCGGCCGCAAAATCTCCGACCCAGACGGTGTGGATGGCCGAGCCGGTGTGCAGGAGGGACTGGGTCTATTGGATATTGAGACCGTGATGACGCGCGAGAAATGTGTGGTGCCTGTTAAAGGTCAATGTGCGATATCTGGGTTAGCGATTGATGGATATGAAATCCACGTTGGCAAAACCACGGGTCCCGATACGAAACGGCCTTTTGCGATTTTGAGAGGACAACCCGACGGCGCCCATTCTGCAGATCGTCGCATTCAAGGCACCTATCTGCATGGCGCATTTGCCGCTGACGCTTTTCGAGCCAATTGGCTAAAGTCGATCGGGGCCGTCGCAACCGGCGATTTGAACTATCAAGCAACCGTCGACAATGCGCTAGACGCGCTTGCAGATGGGGTCGAAGCGGCGGTCGACATAGACGCACTTTTCGAGCTTGCGGCCCGACCCGCGCTGATCACTCGCGCAAAATGACAGCCGTATCGATCATGCTGCTGGCCTGGATGATCGAAGTCGGGTTTGGCTGGCCTGATTGGGTTTTCAAACGGATTCGACATCCGGTCGTCTGGATCGGCGCGTTGATTTCAGTTTCGGATCAGCGGCTCAATCGTGTCACCCTCGGGCATAGATCCCGGTACGTCGCAGGGGCCTGTGCGAGCCTGTTCATTTTAGCGGGTGTGACCAGTCTCGCCATTTTCATCGCCCGCCTGCTTCCCGATACTTGGTGGGGATGGATCCTAGAAGCGGCGATCGCCTCCAGCCTTCTAGCGTCACGAAGCTTGTATGAACATGTCAGAGCCGTCGCACGTCCGCTGCAACGTAAAGAGCTGGACACTGCCCGCCGCGCCGTGAGTCAGATCGTCGGACGCACCCCGGATCAAATGGATGCCCCAGAAATCTCGCGCGCGGGCCTAGAGAGCTTGGCTGAAAACATGTCCGATGGCGTCGTGGCGCCGATCTTCTGGGGCGCGATATTTGGCTTGCCGGGACTGGCTGCCTACAAAACCATCAACACACTCGACTCTATGATTGGTCACAGGCGCGAGACTCACGCCGCCTTTGGCGGGTTTGCTGCGCGTTTGGACGATGTGGCAAATTTCGTCCCGGCTCGACTCACTGCCTGCTTGCTCGCGCTGGCGAGCGCGCGCGGCGATGTCTTCAAAACGATGTTTCGAGACGCAGGTCAGCACAGGTCACCAAATGCTGGCTGGCCCGAGGCCGCAATGGCTGGCGCATTGCAAATTCGCCTCTCCGGTCCGCGTATGTATGGAGAGGACGTGACGCAAGACCCTTGGCTCAACGCGGCCTGCCCCGATCCTGCACCGGACGATATGAACCGTGGTTTGACTCTTTATGTGCGCGCCTTGGGGCTTCTGGCTGGCTTGCTATTCGCTTTCATCATCGGAGAGCGCTTTGCCTCAACCTGACAAACATGGCGGCGAACTTGATCGCATGAGAGCGGCCTATCCCGCAGCGCCGCCGCCTTGGGTTGATCTATCAACCGGAATAAATCCTTGGCCGTATCCCGCCACGGATGTTTCACCCGAAGCCCATGCGCAGCTGCCGACCGCGCGTGCCTATAAAGCCTGCGTCGAAGCTTTCGCAGGATCGATTGGCGCGCCCGCTGGTTCAGTCTTGTTGAGCCCTGGAAGCGAGCTTTTGATCCGACTGTTGCCCACTGTGCTCGGTCTGAAGCGCGTCGCGATCCTCGACCCCACTTATGGGGATCATGCGGAGGTGTGGCACCGTGCGGGTTGTCAGACGATTGAGACCATGACCCCGCTTGAATATGCGAACGATGTTGATGCAGTTGTCGTCTGCAACCCAAACAATCCAGACGGCAAACGGTTTGAGCGCGACGCTCTTTTCGCTGCGCATGCGACCCTTCAGACACGGGGTGGTTATCTGATCATCGACGAAGCTTATGCCGATCTCTCACCAGATCTCAGCTTGGCTGCGAGTGGGGGCCGGGCTGGATTGATTGTTTTCAGATCGTTCGGGAAGTTTTATGGTCTTGCTGGATTAAGACTTGGCGCCTTGCTCGCGCCGGAGACGGTCCGCGCGCAGCTCTCAGACCAACTCGGCGTATGGCCGATTTCCAGCGCGGCGCTGGAAATCGGTCGGCGTGCCTATGCAGATGAGGCTTGGCAATCCGAGACACGCATCGCGCTGCAGCGAGCCCGCAAAGCCCTGGATCAGCTATTGAGACAGCATGATTTGGACATAAGCGGCGGCACCGATTTGTTTCGCTTCGTTCATATCGAACATGCCTCAAACGTCTGGGATCATTTGGCGCGATCTGGGATCTATGTCCGCAAGTTTTCGAACCTGCCTCATCATTTGCGGATCGGGTTGCCGAAAGATCCAACCGAAACAGAACGGCTGAGCGCAGCCCTTAGCCTCTTAGCCTAAGCGGCAATCCCGCCGCGATGAACTCGACCTGCGCGCAAACTTGCGCGACCGCTTGGTTCAATCGACCTTGCGCATCACGAAACGCACGGCCGAGCGGAGTTTCTGGCACCAAGCCCAGTCCAACCTCATTTGTCACCAGAATAACCGGCCCATTCAGGTCCCTTAGCGCGGCGCAAAGAGAACCGGTCTCTGTTTCGATATCTCTCTGGTGATGCATGAGATTGGAAAGCCAGAGCGTCAGGCAATCAATGACGCAAACACGGTCTGGACCCGTCTGTCGTTCAAGCGCCGAGACCAGGTCAAGCGGCGCTTCAATCGTCCGCCATCCCGCGCCGCGCTCGGCTTTGTGGCGCGCAATACGATCTGCCATCTCGTCATCAAGTGCTTCTGCTGTGGCGATGAATATGCGTTGATCGGATAGCGACTCCGCCAGGCGAAGCGCCCGCTGGCTCTTTCCAGACCGCGCGCCGCCGAGCAGCAAGACAGAAGTCATTCTATCAGTCATCGCCCGTCACTTTGCCACGCAGCGCTTTGACGGCCCCGCGTTGCTTTTTCCCGGTTAAGCGACGACGGACCGAGGCGCGGGTGGGTTTTGTCTTGATCCGGCGCTTTGGGGGGTCCGCAACTGACCGCACCATATCGGCTAAGCGCTTGCGAGCGGCGTCGCGATTAAGCGCTTGGCTGCGATGATCTTTGGCTTCGAGGATAAGCTCACCCTCGTGGGTGAGCCGGGCCCCAAACCGACGTCGAAAGCGGGCTTTTACGGATGCGGGAATAGAGCTCGACACGACGTTCCATCGCAATTGCACGGCCGTCGAGACTTTATTGACATTCTGCCCGCCCGGCCCCGAAGCGCGGATGAATTGCTCGGAAAGCTCCCATTCCGGAATTTGAATGGAATCAGTCACAAAGACGTGATCGCGGGTCGACATGAAAGCTCCGTTCAGGGTCAATTCAGGCGCAACTCCTAGTTTGGTATGCAAGGCTTGTCACGAGCAGCCGAAATTGTGGGCGCCTTGGGGGTGCCTAAACACGAAAGGAGGAAGGGTTATGTCCGACCTCTCAAAATTGACCGCGAAATTCACAGCAAGTGTCGCTGCGCTCGCATTATCGACCACGACGCTGATGCCCCTCGCCTATGCTGAGCGAGGCGATAATAACCGCCGGGGGTCATCTGCCGCTGAATCGCGGAGTGACCGCAACGCCAATCGCGGCCAGCGCGTTCAACGCGATCGCGGCGAGCTGCGCGGCGGCGAACGCCGGGGAGAAAGACGCGCCGAACGCCGTCCGGCCGATCGACCCGTTGTCCAACGCCAAGAGCGACGTGCGAACGATCGTCAACAGGAACGACGTGTAGACCGTCGCGCCGATAATCGTCAGGTTGATCGACGCCAAGAGCGCCGAGCCGATAACCGCCAAGTCGATCGGCGTCAGGACCGACGCACAGAGCGCCGCGTTGAAAACCGGCAGGAGAATCGTCAGATCCGTCGCAACTCATATGATCGCGGGTACAATCAAGGCTACCACCGGGCCCGTGGTGATGTTCGATCTCGTCAGCACGATCGCTATCATAATCGTCGCAACTATAGCGGCGACCGTCATTACAATCACAGACGGGGCTATAGCCATAATCTGCATCGCGGGCATGCGCAGCATTATCGTAACCATCGCGGCTTTAACCGCTATTATCGCCGCCACCATAATGGCTATCACTATCGCCATCTCTATCGGAAACATAATTTCCGGCACTATTCGCCGCGCGCCTTTTACTGGGGAGGTCACCGACCGTTCCACTATTATTCACGGCCGACCTTCCGATACGTTTATGATCATCGCTATGTGCCACGCTATCGGATTGGCGGTTACTATGGCTATCACAGTCATTCGATCATTATCGGTGATTATGGATATTGGGGACTATATGACCCGCCACACGGCTACCACTGGGTCCATGATTACGATAGCGGCGACGCCATCCTGGCCTCCATTGCCACAGGCGCAATTATTGGCCTCGTGATTGGCGCTTTGGCCAATTAAGCGTCGTCCACTCGCCGATCAAGCGAACTCAAACGCCCGCACTCTTTCGAGGCGGGCGTTTTTTGACCATTTTATTAAATTTTTTCGCACTCTTCGCTTATTCACCTTTCATTAGGGACAAGTCATGCTTACTCCTAAGGGTACGGCGAAATGCAGTTTGCGATGCCGGACATAGTCGTTCAACAGCTGAAAGGAGGTGATCCAATGTCAAGTGAGAAACCAGGAACGGTGATTGGATCCGTTTATGTGAAGGGTTTTTTGGAGCAACCTCTGAATCCCCTTTAGCATGATCTTGAGGCTGCTTGCTCTCGCAGGAGCTTGAGCAGTGTTGAACGCAGCCAAGGATTCAAGAGCCATCCGGCTCACGGACCCCAGCCGAGACCCGGCTGGGGTTTTCCTTTTCCATTAACTATAAAACCAGCGATAGAGACCGCTTTCT
>JBCBYJ010000290.1:0-2310 GCA_039815905.1 Pseudomonadota bacterium
ATCGCTTCTCGGCATGGAATGCTTCGCCATAGGGCCGTCATCGTAACTGTACTTGTGAACCTAGTTCCACCAACGTTGATGATTTTTCCTAGTCTCGTTGAACCCCTGAATGACGCCGTGAAGACAATTTTCACATTGCGCTTCGAAGGCATCAAATTTTGAACACGGTGATAGTTCTAATCATGTCTGCAGCGTGCCATTTCGGAGCGTTAGCCGCCTAATACTCAGCGTCTTAAAGAGGGCGACTTGAGCCGCACAGAGCGTGACCGCTTCCAGCTTCCAGCCTCATCCTCAGAGAAGCCGAAGGACGAGGTGGGGGGCCCGGAAGTTCCGCCCTTTATCCTTCGTCGTCGCTCACCATGAGGCTCGTTGGCACTGTCACCTGCGCGGCTTTTTCAGCTCGAAGCTTGATCTGAACAGTCTATCTCCCCTCGCATGAGTTCAGAGACGCCACTTCAGATTGTCTGGTTCAAGCGCGACCTGCGTGTGCAGGATCATCGCGCGCTGGTTCGGGCCGCTTTGCACGGGCCGGTGCTGCCCATCTATATTGCCGAGCCTGAGCTTTGGCAGCAGCCAGATATGTCCGAGCGCCAATGGGCGTTTGTGGCCGAGAGCCTTCGCGAACTTCGCCGCGATCTCGCCGAGCTCGGACAGCCTTTGGTCGTTCGAACCGGCGATTTCGTCGATATTCTTGAGCGGGCGCGCCGCCGGTTCGGCACAATCGCGCTGTGGTCGCATGAAGAGACCGGCAATGGTTGGACCTATGCGCGCGATCTGCGGGTCGCGGACTGGGCGAATAGGACCGGCGTGGCGTGGATGCAAGTCCGCCAATCGGGCGTCATCCGACGCCTGAACAGCCGTAATGGCTGGGCCAAAAGGTGGGACGCTTTCATGGCCGAACCGGAGAGCATGCCGCCACGCGCCTTGCCGCCGATCGCGGATGTGCCGATCGGTGAGATACCCAGCGCGAAACAACTCGGCCTCGCACCTGATCCGTGCCCAGGGCGCCAGCGGGGTGGCCGCGAGGCTGGCCTCGACGCGCTGCAAACCTTCCTTTATGTCCGCGGCGCGCCCTATCGCCGAGCCATGTCGAGCCCCGCAGCGGGCGCGGAGCATTGTTCGCGCATCTCCCCGCATCTGGCTTGGGGCACGCTATCTATGCGGGAAACGGCGCAAGCCGGGTGGGCGCGGCAGCGCCAGTTAAAGGTCGATGGGATCAAATCTGGCTGGCGCGGCGCGATGTCCTCGTTTCAAGGCCGGCTGCATTGGCGAGATCATTTCACGCAAAAGCTAGAAGATGAACCGGCACTGGAGTTTCGCAACCTCCACCGCGCCTGCAATGGCCTGCGCCCGAGCGCGCCAGATGCGACGCGTCTTGAGGCTTGGTGTAAGGGCGAAACAGGTCTGCCATTTGTCGACGCCTGTATGCGCGCGCTCAATCAAACCGGCTGGATGAATTTCCGTATGCGAGCCATGCTGATGGCGGTCGCGAGCTATCATCTCTGGCTCGACTGGCGCAAACCGGGCGAACATTTGGCCCGAGTGTTCACCGATTACGAGCCCGGCATTCATTGGCCGCAAGTCCAGATGCAATCGGGCACGACGGGGATCAATACGATCCGGATCTATAATCCGGTCAAGCAAGGCCATGATCAGGACCCGGACGGGGCTTTCATTCGCCGCTGGGTGCCGGAACTGATCGAGGTGCCAGACGAATTTATCCATGAACCTTGGGGGTGGGATGGCGCAGGCAATGTCCTCGGCAAGGCCTATCCAATGCCGGTGGTCGATCACAAAGAGGCGGCGCGCGAGGCCCGCCAGAAAGTCTGGGCGGTCCGCACAGGGGGTGACTTTCGCAAAACCGCCAACGCGATCCAGAACAAGCATGGCAGCCGCAAATCTGGCATCCCGATGCGCGGACAAAAGCGCAAGACAAAAGTGGACGAGAACCAACTCATGCTGCCGCTTGGCGCTGAGGAGGGATCGTCATGAAGCAACAAAACCTGCCCTCAAAGCTCTGCCCGGTCTGCGAACGACCGTTCAACTGGCGCAAGAAATGGGCGCGCAACTGGGACGAGATCGTCTATTGCTCCGAGCGTTGCCGACGAGAGAAACGCGCGCGCAATAGCGATTGAGAACCTTTTAGAGACTGGGTTCAAGTTACAAAAAGGGACATGCTCAGAGTCCGATATGGGGCGAATTTACGCCGCTCTGTTTTCGTCCGCTTTTTTTTGGGGGGGTGAAGCATAAGGAGGCGGCAAAAAGCGCCTTAAGACGGGTCACGTGCCAGTGACAATCTAAGTGTATGCA
>JBCBYJ010000291.1:0-2297 GCA_039815905.1 Pseudomonadota bacterium
TCGCTCTGAAATCAAAGCGTTGCAGCAGTCTAACCGGTTCATGAGCGAAGAGCGTGATTTGATCCGGTTAGACTGCTGCAACGCTTTGATTTCAGAGCGATTATCACCAAGATACAGCCGCAGTTTCGCGCCTGCAAGCTCCATATCAACGCGCGGGTCGGTTTTTAGAATATGCCTGACCCAAGTTCGGCGCAGGCTACCTTTGCCAAGCGGGGTGGTCTGCCCAAGCTTAATCCAAGCCGCCCGGCCTCCTTTGGGCGCAAACGCCCCCCAAGGCGGCACAAGTGCTCCCTCAGGCGGGATCGTATGCAGATCGGGGGCGGCTGACATGACGCGGCGTGGCCTTAGTAAACCCGCTCTTTGGGTTTGATATACTCGATCTCGTTCGACATCGTGTAATTGTGCACCGGTCGATAATCGATGCTCACTTCGCCTGCCTCATTCGACCAGGCCAGTGTGTGCATCATCCAATTGTCATCGTCGCGCTTATCAAAGTCCTCGCGGGCGTGGGCGCCGCGGCTTTCTTTGCGGTTGGCGGCGGAGTTTACGGTGACGGTCGCTTGGCCGATCAAATTGTCGAACTCGAGCGCTTCCATGAGGTCTGTGTTCCAGATCAGGCCGCGGTCATCGATGCGCATAGTGGACACTTTTTTATTTATTTCTTCAATCTTTTCAACGCCCTCATCCAGAACCTCGCCCGTCCGGAAGACCGCACAATTGTCTTGCATAGCCTTTTGCATCTCTAGTCGCAGATCCGCGACAGCGTGCTCTCCATCCGCGTTTCGGATGCGATCGAAGCGCGCAAGATGGCTCTCCGTGAGCGCTTCATTGACGCTTGGTTGGCCCGCTCCCGGCTCCAGAGTTGCACCACATCGGAGCCCCGCTGCACGTCCAAAGACCACCAAATCGATCAGCGAGTTCGATCCGAGACGGTTGGCCCCATGCACGGACACACAGGCCGCTTCGCCGACAGCCATCAGACCCTGCACGACAGAATCCGGATCGCCATCTTTTTTGGTCAGCACTTCGCCATGATAATTGGTGGCAATCCCGCCCATATTATAGTGGACCGTCGGCAAAACCGGGATCGGCTCGCGTGTGACATCAACGCCAGCGAACACTTTTGCGGTTTCCGAGATCCCCGGCAGGCGCGCCGCTAGCGTTTCGGCCGGAAGATGTTCCAAGTGCAAGAAGATGTGATCCTTGTTTGGACCCACACCGCGCCCTTCGCGGATCTCAATCGTCATCGACCGCGAGACCATATCGCGCGGCGCAAGATCTTTCACACTGGGCGCATAGCGCTCCATAAAGCGCTCGCCTTCAGAATTGGTGAGATAGCCACCTTCGCCGCGGGCGCCTTCTGTAATCAAGCAGCCTGCGCCATAAATTCCAGTCGGGTGGAACTGAATGAACTCCATGTCCTGGAGCGGCAGCCCGGCCCGGAGCACCATGGCATTGCCATCGCCGGTACACGTATGCGCCGATGTACAGCTAAAGAAGGCTCGGCCATATCCGCCAGTTGCCAAGATAACTTTCTGCGCCCGGAAGCGGTGCAAAGTCCCGTCATCAAGTTTCCAAGCGGTCACACCGCGACAGACGTCTTCCTCGTCCATGATCAGATCAAGCGCGAAATACTCAATGAAGAACTCGGTGTCTTCTTTGACGCACTGGCCGTAAAGCGTGTGCAGCATCGCGTGGCCGGTGCGGTCGGCGGCGGCGCAGGTGCGCTGAACCGGAGGACCTGAGCCCATTTCGGTCGTATGGCCCCCAAACGGACGCTGATAGATTTTACCATCTTCATTGCGGCTAAACGGCATGCCCCAGTGTTCAAGTTCGTAGACTGCCGCAGGGGCCTCACGGGCGAGATATTCAATCGCGTCTTGGTCGCCGAGCCAGTCTGACCCTTTGACGGTATCATACATGTGCCAGCGCCAATCATCTGGCCCCATATTACCAAGCGAGGCGGCGATACCGCCTTGCGCCGCAACGGTGTGTGACCGGGTCGGGAAGACTTTTGTGATACAAGCTGTTTTCAAACCAGCTTGAGCCGCGCCGAGCGCTGCCCGCAATCCTGATCCGCCAGCGCCGACCACGACGACATCATAAGTGTGATCGATAAATTTATAGTCGCTCATCTCTTACCTCTCCCGCGTCGCGCTTTAAGCGCCCGCCGTGAACCAGATTTTCAGCACCGACAGAATAGTCGCTGCCGCCAAGGCGATCACGGCAAACGTATTGAGGATCAAAAGCGCCTGCCGCGTACCACTTCTGGCGATATAGTCTTCAATTACCACCTG
>JBCBYJ010000292.1:0-2294 GCA_039815905.1 Pseudomonadota bacterium
ATCAATTCTGCGCGTTGATGGACCCACTTGGCCTCGTCGAAGTGAGCAGAACGGGCGTGCTCTCGATCAAACGCGGGGCCGAAAAGGGATGAGCTTGCCATTTGATCGCGATGTCTGGGCTGTGTTCGGCATGCCAATAGACAATGTCACGCTCGATCAAGCAGTCACGCTGATTGAGCGCGCGGTCAAAACGCGTGCGCGGCTCTCTTTTGTGACGCCAAATGTCAATTGGATGGTGCGGGCTTTGCGCGAACCGCATGCGATGCGTCAGATTATTCAAGCCGATCTCAGTCTCGCCGATGGCTGGCCCGTGGTTTGGCTCGCCCGGCGCCTCGGCATGCCGCTTAAAGAACGCGCGGCAGGGGCAGACTTATTCGAGCGCTTGCGGCGCAGACCCAGCGACGATGCCGTGCCCATTCGGGTGTTTTTCTTTGGCGGTCGGCGCGGCGCGGCGCAGCGCGCTTATGATGTGATCTCGCAAGAAGGCGGGCACATCGTCGCCGCGGGTTGGCACAATCCGGGTTATGGCAATCTCGACAGTATGAGCACCGACAAGATCATCGCGCAGATCAATGCCGCAAAACCTGACTTTGTGTTGGTCTCGCTTGGGGCAGCCAAAGGCCAAGATTGGATTGAACGCAACCAGGACGCGCTCGACGCGCCGGTCATCGCGCATCTGGGCGCCGTCGTAGACTTTGTCGCGGGCACTGTGCGTCGGGCGCCGCGTTTTTTGCGTGCGGCGCGGCTTGAATGGGCCTGGAGGATCCTCGCAGATCCGTCTCTTTGGCGACGATATTGGGCCGATGGGCGGGCTATTTTGAAGCTCACTAATGGCCGAATGAACGCGCTGAAAAAGGCCTCTCGCCCAGGCGGTGCGGCGCAGCCGGTTTGGGATGTGATGACCCATAAGACTCTCAAGCTGCACGGGGATCTCGTGCATTCTGAGCGAGAGGCTTTGCGCGTCTCTATGTCCCGTCTTTCAGAGATTTCGGGCGATTTGACGCTTGATCTCACGGCGATTAATTCGATCGACGCGTCGGGCCTTGGCCAGATTAGGATGCTCGAGCAAGTGTCCATGGCGCGTGGCAATCAATTGAGCATTCACGCTTCCCATCAAATTAAACCGGCCCTCAGGGCCGCGAATATGACCGCTTAAGGAGTAATGTAAGCAATGAATATCTTTTACGAGCAGGATGCGGATCTCGCCCTGATCCAAGGCAAAAAGGTCGGTGTGATCGGCTATGGAAGCCAAGGTCACGCGCACGCCCTTAACTTGAAAGACAATGGCGTCGAAGTTCGGGTCGGTTTGCAAGCCACATCTGGCTCGAAGCCGAAAGCCGAAGCCGAGGGGCTCTCCGTGATCAGTCCAAGCGAGCTCACCCAATGGGCGGATGTGGTGATGATCTTAGTGCCGGATGAAAAGCAAGCGGTGCTTTGGGCGAACGAAATTGAACCGCATGTTCGCGATGGCCAGCACATCATGTTTGGCCACGGGTTTAACATTCATTACAATCTCATTCGTCCACCCGCCGGCGTTGACGTCTCTCTGTCGGCCCCAAAAGGGCCAGGACACACGTTGCGGGCGCAGTACCAAATGGGCTTTGGCTTGCCAGGCCTTGTCGCGATCCACCAGGATGCGACGGGCAGCGCCAAAGATATTGCGCTGTCTTACTCGAAAGGGATTGGCAATACGCGCGCCGGGGTGATCGAGACCTCTTTCAAAGAGGAGACTGAGACAGACCTATTCGGCGAACAGGCGGTTTTGTGCGGCGGTATTGTCGAGCTCATCAAAGCCGGGTTCGAAACCCTTGTGGAAGCAGGCTATGCGCCAGAAATGGCTTATTTTGAGTGCCTCCATGAGACCAAGCTGATTGTCGACCTGATCTATGAAGGCGGCATCGCGAATATGAATTACTCGATCTCCAATACCGCGGAATATGGCGAATATGTCTCTGGCCCGCGGGTTGTGGACAGTGATAGCAAAAAAGCCATGAAAGCGGTTCTAGAGGACATTCAAAGCGGCAAATTCGCCCGTGATTGGGTGCTCGAAAACCAAGCCGGCGCGCCAAGCTTCTTGTCCATGCGCTCGCGAATGAATGAGCACCAGATCGAAGAAGTCGGCGAGAAGCTGCGCGGGATGATGCACTGGGCGCAGAATGACAGATTGGTGGATAAATCGCGCAACTAAAACGCGCGAATCTCTGATACAGTCTGAAAGACCCTGGGCGCGCCTAGCTCAGGGTTTTTTAGTAGATTGCGGAGTATTGACACCGCTGTCATGTATCGTCATACGG
>JBCBYJ010000293.1:0-2277 GCA_039815905.1 Pseudomonadota bacterium
TTCTACTTTTTGAGCAGTTCCAGAGAAATAGAGATCAAAGTGGTGCGCCGAATTGCGCCGTCTTGCGATCTCATTGAAGACGCAACAGCTGCACATTTTATTCGGATCGATTCATGCCGGGACTAGAGGGTGAAAGCCTACAACTGCTCCAACTTATTGGTGTCTTAATGGCCGCCGGTCTGGTCGCAGGCTTTGTCGCTGGCCTGTTTGGGATTGGCGGCGGGTTTGTCGTGGTGCCCGCCCTTCTGGTCGTGTTCACGGTTTTTGGGGTGAATGCGGACGTGCTCACCCATGTCGCCATTGGCACGTCTCTGGCGACGATTATCGTGACCTCGTCGCGATCTGTGCATGCGCATCACAAAAAAGGGGCTGTCGATTTTGCCATCATCAAGGACTGGGCGCCCTGGCTGATTGTTGGCGTCGCGGGCGGACTGTTCTTGGCGCAATATATGGATGGTCGGTCGCTCAAATGGATTTTCGCGATTGGCGTCTTTTTGATGGGGCTGCACTTCATCTCGCCGGTTTTGCGCGATGTGAAGCTCTCCGATGAGATGCCGCGCGGGCTGACGCGCGCCGGACTTGCCTCCTTTTTAGGCGGGTTCTCGGCGCTACTTGGAATTGGCGGCGGCACAATTGCAGTCCTGACCATGACCATGTGCGGTCGCCCGATCCACCAAGCCGTGGCAACTGCGGCAGGCTTTGGCGTGATTATCGCGGTGCCTGGCGCGATCGGCTTCGCGATGCTGGGCGTCGGCCAGGAGGCTTTGCCGCTCGGGTCGCTCGGTTATGTCAATCTGGTCGCTGTCGCGTCGATTGCAGCCATGTCATTCATTACCGCACCCTTGGGGGCGAAAGCGGCGCATGCTCTGAATGCGCCATCCCTGAAGCGCGTATTTGGGGGGTATCTTGTCCTGACCTCTGCGATTGTCATTTGGAACACATTCTCATGATGACGCTGTCTCATGTCAGAGCGGACCGCGCGTTGTCTCTCTCGACCCCTACAAATCCAACGGAGGATAGAATATTATGTCACTAAATCTTACACGGCGGCTCATGCTGACCGGTGCTATGGGCTCATCAATTGCCGGTGCGGCCGCGTGCGTCAGTTCAGTCGGGGCGGTGACGCCCGCCGCAGCAGAAGCCGAAGGCGCGTTTCCCATCAAAGCGGGGATCGATCCCTATCTGTTGGGACCGAAAGAGGGCGTGGCGCTCTTGTCGCGCAACGAAAACCCTTACGGACCATCGAAATCGGCGCGCGACATGATTGATTATGCGGCCAGCAAGGGCGCTTACTATACGTCGCAAGAAGCGCATATCATGCTGGCCGAGATGATCGCCGAGAAAAACGGTGTGGATCCAGAGCAAGTGGTTGTCACCACCGGGTCGGGCGAAGTCTTGAGCGCGATTGCGCTGATCTATGGCCCAAAAGGACCGATTGTGGCTCCGCGCCTGTTTTGGGATACGACGGCGCTGTATGCGGTCAATCTCGGCATGGCGGAAATCGAGCGAGTGCCGCTGGCGGCTGATATGAGCATTGATTTGCCCGCCATCGAAGCCAAAGTCACCGACCAAACTGGCTTGGTCCAGCTGTGCAATCCGAACAATCCAACCGGTTTGGTATCTGACGCGGCGACGCTAAAAGACGCGGTCAAGCGGATGGCGACCAAGGCGACTGTCTTGGTGGATGAGGCGTATATCGAACTGTCCGATGATCCAGACGGCAATTCATGCGTGCCGCTGATTAAGGCCGGTCATGATGTGATTGTCACCCGCACCTTCTCGAAGATTTACGGCATGGCGGGCGTGCGCGTCGGCTATTCGATTTCGTCGGCCGAAACCGCTGAGAGAATTCGCTCCACAGCGATGTCGTGGTCGCCAAGTCTCTCGATCGCAGCGGCGATTGGCTGTTACAATGATGAGGCATTCCTCGCCAAGTCACGCTCCAAAATCCAAGAAGCCCGGGATATGGTGGCAATGACGTGCGACACGCTTGGTCTGACGCGGCTGCCCTCGCAGACCAATTTCGTCTATTTCAAATCTGGCAAAGAAGCGAATGACGTCCAACAAGCGATGATGGCGAAGAAGATTTCTGTGCGTGGCCAATATATGGACTATAATGAATGGACGCGCGTATCGATGGGCAAGATTGTTGATGTCGAACGCTTCTGCAAAGCCTTGCCGGAGGTTCTTGGAGCCTAAGAGTCGCATGCCGCGCTGGCTACTCCACATTCAAGTCTGCACGCGATGCGACTCTTAGGCTCCAAGAACCTCCGGCAA
>JBCBYJ010000294.1:0-2261 GCA_039815905.1 Pseudomonadota bacterium
CATGAAGCTCGCCTCAACAAATCCTTTTTGGTGGCTGACCACCAGCAAAGCGACAAAGCTCGCAATCGCGAGACTGAGCAGGCTGGCGAGAATCCAAATCCGCGGCAGGATCATCGTCAGCAGGTTGGAGCGGCGAGCTTCATGGATTTGATCCTCGATCCCGATTTGGGCGTGGCAGGCCGACCGATCCTGATGGCTGCGGTGGGGTTTGCGCTGACAATTCTGTATTACGGCGTCGCCAGCCCGGTGCGGCAGCGCGCGCAATTGGCCGGGGGTGACGATTTCCGAAACATCTCGCAATGGCTGCTGGCATCGGATCAGCCGCGACCTGATAACATCCTCGCCTATACCGGCGATAAGAGCATCTTCTATGGCCCCGACGGGCGCGCCGGGCTCGCTTATGCCAATTATGGCGGCTCGAGTATTGCGATGGGCCCGCCAATTGGACCGCGATCGGCCTGGAAAGAGACTTTAGAGCGGTTTCGGACAGACATGGAGCAAGCCGGCATTCGCCCGGCGCTCTATTCCGTCCCGCCCGACCTGCTGCCGGATCTGCACGACCTAAATTTTCGATATGAAAAGATTGGTGAGAATGCCACGCTCGACTTGGCGACCTTCACTTTGTCCGGACGCAAAAGAGAGGTCATTCGTCGCGCCCGCCGCAAGCTGGCAGAGCGTGCCGGGGCCATGTTTGAAATATCGCTGCCGCCGCATAAATCGGCGATCCTAGCGGACTTGCGCGCGGTCTCCGATCTCTGGCTGGGTGCGAATGGCGGGCGCGAGAAATCCTTTTCGCTGGGCCGGTTTGACCCCCATTACTTAGCGCATTGCCCGATCGGGATCGTCCATCTAGGCGGCAAAACCGTCGCCTTTGGCAGCTTAATGGTGACCCCTGATAAGAGCTGGGTTGGCATCGATCTGATGCGCTATGATCCTGAACGCGCGATCACAAACACGATGGATTTTTTGCTGGTCGAACTGATTCTCTGGGCCAAAGCTGAAGACTATCGCAAGTTCGATCTGGCAATGGCCCCGCTATCGGGCATGACCGACCAAGAGGCCGCCCCGCTATTTGCTCAGGTCGGGCAGTTCGTGTTCGAAAATGCCGAGCGGTTCTACAATTTCCAAGGGTTGCGGCGCTTCAAACAGAAATTCAATCCAGATTGGGAGCCGCGATACATTGCGGCGCCGGGATATTGGACCTTGCCAATCCTGCTCGCGCAAGTCGCCTTTTTGACCAATCGCGATGCGCCCGTCCCAGAGACGTCCCCCAGTGCCCCGCAGGAGACGACCGCATAGGGGTCGCCATTCCAGCGCCGCGCAGGTATCCGCGGAGAGAAAGGGTGCACCCCGTCAATCCGAGCCTCCCGGATCAAGTTCTAGGCCACGACCTTTATTGGCTGGGACGGTACGTTCGTTCAAGCGCTCCCCATGGCGCGCAGCGCGCGTCCGTGGGGTCCAGCATGGGATGTTTGCTCGGCGAGACCGGGAGAGATGTGTTCGCTCTCGAGCTTGGGGGTAAAACCGGGTGCTGGACTGCCCAGACGAGCTGGGCAGAGCGTGGAGGAATGAATGTCCTTTCACGCCACCCATTGCCCCGGCCACACGTCCGGCCATGGGCCGATGAGCCCGTTCGGCCAGGACCGGAAGGATAATGCGTTTGTGGCGGATGCGGTGTTGGGGTGACGCTTAGGGGGCTTTGAGCGCGGAAGCAGTCATTAGTTCAGAGGCAAAAAACGCCCTGAATAGGACGCTCATTGAAATAGCAATGATGCGCCATGAGTAAATATTGGGACAAGATGTGCCTTGGAAACCGATGAGTTTTTGCTACAATCAAAAGATGCCCGAGATTACGATTTTTACTCTCAATTACGTGCCAGAAATGCCGCGAGGCTTCGTTCGCGACATACGTTTGCGATGGGCCTGCGAGGAGGCCAATTTGCCCTATCGAGTTGAGGGTTTGCCGTTTGAAGCCAAGAGCCAGGAGCATCTTCTCAAGCAACCTTTCGGCCAAGTACCTTGGCTCACGGATGGAGACATCACGATTTTTGAAAGTGGCGCGGGACTTCTTTATCTCGCAGCAAAGAGCGACACGCTCATGCCACACGAACCCACAGAAGCAGCGGAAGCGCTTCAATGGACAATGAGTGCGCTCAACTCAGTTGAGATGGTTTCCGTGCCGTGGTGGTTCTTGGAAGTGTCGGGCGCGGAGAATAATGGACTGACAGAATGGTTTGAAAGCCGCCTTGCCCACATGGAGC
>JBCBYJ010000295.1:0-2230 GCA_039815905.1 Pseudomonadota bacterium
CCATGATCAATGTGAAGTCGGGCGGACGAACCCGTCTGTCTGGGCTGTCAGCGGCGCTGTTTTTGCTCGCTTTCATCCTGATTGGCTCGCAATGGATTGAGATGATCCCGCTGGCGGCTTTGGTCGGGGTCATGTTCATGGTGGTGATTGGCACATTTGCCTGGAACAGCCTGCGCATCATGTCGAAAATCCCGTGGACCGATGCGTTCGTCATCATCCTCGTGACCGCTGTCACGGTCTGGCAAGATCTGGCCGTTGCCGTCGTGGTCGGCGTGATTGTCAGTGCGCTCGCTTATGCCTGGAACAATGCCAAACGTATTCGGATCATCCAACGCGATTCCATCCGCACGCCAGGCGCGACTGTCTATGAGATTGAAGGACCGCTTTTCTTTGGCTCCGCTGAAGGCTTTGCCGAGCTCTTCCACCCAGACCAAGACCCGGATGTGGTGATTGTCGACTTCATGCGCTCGCGCATCGTCGATCAATCGGCCTTGCAAGCGATAGAGGATCTCGCCGCCAAATATGAGGCCAAGGGCAAGACGCTAAAGCTGCGGCATCTTTCAAGGGATTGCCACACCTTGCTCAGCAAAGCCGGGCAGTTAATGGTCGATAGTCTCGATGATCCTGACTATGAGATCGCCGTCGACTATAATGTTCGCACCGGAATTTTTGGCGGCGGGCATTAGCGCTCTGGACCCTTTAAGGTGGCTGCGCTAACGCGAAAGCATGACTTTATCCGTCCAGACCCGAACCGATGGCGGCGTCGGCTATATCACACTCAACCGCCCAGATGCCCTGCACGCGCTTAATCTCGACATGTGTGAGACCATCCTCCAGGCTTTGCGGGTTTGGGCGCTCGATCCGGCCATTGATCTCGTGATGATTGACCATGCTGAGGGCACGCGCGGCTTCTGCGCGGGCGGGGATATTGCCATGCTGCGCGAGAGTGGTCTCAGCGATGGCGCAGAGGCGCGCGCCTTTTTCGCCGAAGAGTATCGGATGAATGCCGCCATCAAAGCCTTCCCCAAGCCCTATTTGGCCTTGATGGACGGCGTCACCATGGGCGGCGGGGTTGGCTTGTCGGTGCATGGCTCGCACCGGATCGCGACAGAGCGGACTTTGTTTGCGATGCCAGAGACCGGCATTGGTCTGTTTCCGGATGTCGGCGGCGGCTGGTTCTTGCCGCGCCTGGCGGGCGAGCTGGGGACGTGGCTGGCATTGACCGGCGCGCGATTGAAGGGCGTGGATGTTGCCGCTGCCGGCGTCGCGACGCATGTCCTGCCATCTGAGCTGATCCCGAACCTGAAAAAGCAAATCGCGGACGCCGACTTCTCAGCCGGCGCGGCCGATATGTTGGGCGAGATCTTGAGCCGCCTGACCCATAGCGTCCCGCCCGGTCGCTTTGCACCGCATATGGACGAGATGACTGCCTGCTTTGCCGGCGACAGCGCCGAGGCCATCCTTGCCGCGCTCGACGCGTCCGGGTCTGACTGGGCGCGCGAGCAGGCCGCGACGATCCGAACCAAATCCCCCGAGACCGTAAAAGTCGCGCTGCGCCAAGTGCGTGAAGGGGCGGCTTGCGACACTTTCGAAGATAATATGCGTATGGAATACCGCATTGGCTGGCGCAAAGTGCAGTCGCCGGACTTCATCGAAGGGGTCCGCGCCGTAATCCTTGACAAGGACCACGCGCCGAAATGGATGCCAGAACAATTAGAAGCGGTCAGCGCCGCCGACGTGCAGGTCTATTTCGACCCACTCGGCGATGATGAGCTTAGCTTTGAGTGATTTAGAGACCGAACTGACCGCCTGGTGCGCGTCTTATCTTGAGGCCATCCATGCTTGGGACGCCGCAGCGGTTGCAGCCCATTGGACCTATCCGGCCTTGACCACGCAAGCCGGGCAATCCTTCACGTTTAAGTCCGTCGATCACTTTACCAAAAATACCGAACGCCTGTTAAGCTTCTATCAGAGCCAAACCGTTGCGCGTGTGACCCGCCAGCTGGTCTCGGCGCAGGCGCTGCATGACCAGGCCGCGATCATCACCACTTCGGATGCGATGTTCACAGCGGACGAAGCGCGCATTGCCGGCTGGCAAGCCGCTTACGTCTTGCAACGCATCGACGGGGATTGGAAAGCGGTGATGGGTGTCGCTGACGGCGAGAGCGAGGCCTGGGCCGCCCTTGGCACGCGGCTGGGCGGATCAGAAGGTTGAAGATCGGCTCAAGCG
>JBCBYJ010000296.1:0-2224 GCA_039815905.1 Pseudomonadota bacterium
TACGCGCTAGATCGCGAGCGATCAAAAGGGAAGGATCAGGCCCATGCCACGCTTAAGCGGCAAGGGATATAGACAGCGCCCGCTTCGCCGGTACGGCTTCTTTGTGGCTGTTGCTGGGCTCCTGGCGCTCCTGCTCCTTCAAACGTCACCGCGTTTGAGCCAAGGCGTTGAGCCGATCCGAACGGCGGCGTCAGATCAGCTGTTCCATGTCACCCGGCCGAGTTTGATTGACCGTCTGAGCGGCGCTTCGGCGAAAGAACGCCGCATCCTGGAACTCGAAGCGCGGGTGCGCGAGCTCGCGCAATATAAAGCCCTGGCCCTGACCATGGCCGAGCGTTTGGAAGTCTATGAAGACATCCTCAACATGCAGGGCGAACCGGGCGGGGCGGAAGTCACGGCGCGCATCATGGCCGAGACGAACGGCCCGTTTGCAGAAGCTTTATTGGCCAATGCCGGCGCGACGAACGGTGTTTTCGAAGGCTATTTCGCCGAAAATGATCGCGGCCTGGTGGGCCGGGTCGTGCAAGTCGGGCAGCGTTCTTCGCGGATCCTGAAAGTCACAGATTTCAACAGCCGTGTCCCGGTCATGGGCGAATCGAGCGGTCTGCGCGCGATTATGTATGGCGGCCGCGATGGATTGGGACGCCTGACCGACCTGCCCGAACAAGGCGCGTTCTTGCCCAGCGAACGGATCTTAACCTCCGGCGAGGGCGGTCTGTTTCCGCGCGGGGTCGTGGTCGGGCATGTGCGCGGGGTTGAGGGTAAGGAAATCCGTGTCGATCTCGCCATGTTGTCAGGGCAATTGTCTTACGTCCGATTGAAACCGACCATTTCAATCCCAATCCCTGAAGCCTTCCCGGTCGAACCTGAACCGGTTGATCTTGCCGAGGAAGATGCTTCGTGAACTGGCTGAGTGAGATTGCGGACACCGTGGCGCTGCGCTGGGAAGCGGCAGGACCGCGCGCCCGCCTGGTCGTCGGCGCTTTGGTCGTCGCCTTGATAGGTATGGTCGGATTGACGCCTAAGTCTTTGTTCGGCGTGCCGCTGGCTTGGCCTTATGTCGGCCTGATCGCTGCGGTCGGATGGGGGCGGTCTGGCATCGCCTTTGCGCCGATGGCCGTATTGGTTCTGTTTGGTTTCGCGCAAGACGCATCGCAAGCGCCATGGGGCGCGCATGGTCTCGCCAATCTGTTGATTTTCGGGCTTGCCGCCTTGGTCAATCAGACTTTTGATACAGAGCGGACGCCGTTTTTGAGCTTCATTCTCCCGGTTGTAACTTTGTTTTCAGGGATTGCCCTCGTATGGCTCGTCGCGAGTGTGTCCTCGGGGCATGTTGTGAGGGTAACGCCAATGCTCACGGCGTATTTTGCGACTCTGGTCGTGCATATGTTGATTGCGCCGCTATTTGATCTCGGCACCCGCGCAAATGTGACACGCGGGGGCGGGGTATGAGTGTGAAACGCCCGATTGACGGCCTGTTCAGCCGCCGCGCGATTATCGCTGCCGGAGGGGGCGCCGCGGTGTTTGGCGGTCTGATCGCGCGCTTGTTTCAGCTGCAAATCTTAGAGCATGAACGGTTCGAAGTGGCGGCCGCTGAAAATGGCGTCCGCCTGGACTTAGCGCCGCCGCAACGCGGGCGAATTCTTGACCGGTTTGGCCGTCCATTAGCCGCGCATCGCCAAGCTGGGCGCGTCTCAATTGTGCGCGAACAAGCCGACGATCTGCCCCGGTTGATGGCGGAGCTGGCCAAGCATGTGGAAATGTCGCCTGAGCGCCAGGCCCGCTTGATCCGGGATGCGCGCCGCCAAGCGAGCTTTCAGCCGGTCACGGTGAAGAGCGAGCTGTCCTATGAGGATTTCTCGCGCCTTTCAGTTCTGGCCCCAAGCTTACCGGGCTTGCAGGTCGAAATGGCGGCGACAAGATCCTATCCGCGCGGCCGCGATTTCGCCCATGTGCTCGGCTATGTCGCGAAAGCCAGCGAAACTGATTTGGAGCGCTTGTCCGACGGCGCCAATGCGCAGGAGCGCGCGGCGGTTCGGCGCTTGTTCAAACATCCCGACATGCGCACCGGCCGGTCTGGGGTTGAGCGCTATGCCGAAGAATGGCTGCGCGGGGAAGCCGGCTTCCGCAAGCTTGAAACCAATGCCGCCGGCCGGATCATTCGCGAGTTTGATGATCCCAGCCTCGCGCCGAAATCCGGACGTGATCTTTATTTGACCGTCGA
>JBCBYJ010000297.1:0-2180 GCA_039815905.1 Pseudomonadota bacterium
CCCGTATCCTGGTCGAGGTGGAGGAGGGCGGAAAGCGCCTCATCCGCATCACCGACGACGGGCTCGGCATGGGACCGGAAGACCTGAAGCTGGCCTTCGCCCCGCACGCGACCAGCAAGAGCGCCAGGCAGCCATAGCCGAGCGTCCAAACGCTGGTTTGTACCTGCAGTGAGAGTAAGGGCTCTAAGAGCACGGGATAGGCAATCAGACCGACCAAAGAGCCAATATTGCTTGCCCCATAAAGGTGATACGGATCATGCGCATCGGCGCGGCCAGAGCGGCTATACCAGCTCTGGATCAGCGGCGCAGTGGCCGAAATGACGGCAAAAGGCGGCGCGATTGAGATCGCGAACACGCCGATCAACCAAAATGTCGGCTGATTGGCATCTGGCACACCCAAAGCGTCCGTGAGCTGAAACGGCAAGACCAAAGCCGCCGTCGCTAACAGGCCGGTATGGATGAGGATTTGCGTGCGCAAGGATGTGACGAAATGGTTGAGCAGATGCGCATAGGCATAGCCGAGCAGCAAAGCGGCTTGGAAGCAGACCAGCGAGACGTTCCAGACATTCGGCGCGCCGCCCAAAAGCGGGGTCGCCATTTTGGCGAACATGGGTTGCACCAAGAACACCAAAGCTGCCGATAGAAAGATGGTTGCGACATAGGGACTCGCGCCAAAACGGTCGAATGCCAAACCTTCGCCTTTTTCAGGGGCGATCACAGTCTCGTTCATATGGTCCTCCAACACCTCACGCGCAGAAGGATATGCAACATTTTGATGAAGACTCCGTTGATTAGCACAGCAAAGCCTTTCATGCTTATTCGCGGGACGAATGGGTTTCAGGCGCGAAGGAGGCCTTAGTGCGCATCGCATTGGCCGCAGCGATCAGTGTCCTCGCGCTTTCCGCATGCGCGCCTGCCCTCGAGCGCGACCTGCTGGCGGCGAGCCCATGCGCAGCCATGGAGCATCTCGGCGATGCCTATATGGTCTGCACATTCAACCTCGCCGCTTATGATATTCGACTGTTCCATAGCGACGCTGACAATCAGCCCTATCGCCAGTTTGATACGCTCGAGCGCGAGCTTGATGAGCAGGGCGAAACGCTGGTCTTTGCGATGAATGGCGGGATGTATCACGAGGATCGCAGCCCGGTTGGCTTTTATCGCGACGCTTATGGCGACCAGGCCAGCGTCAACACCAATGATGGACCTGGCAACTTTCATCTCAAGCCCAATGGCGTGTTCTGGCTGAGCGGGTCTGACGCTGGCATTACCGAGAGCCAGGCCTATTTGGATGCCGGGATTGACCCAACCTATGCGACCCAATCAGGGCCGATGCTGGTGATTGATGGCGCGCTGCATCCGGGACTGAACCCAGACGGCACCTCGCACCGGCGGCGCAACGGGGTTGGGGTCAGCGCCGATGGTCTGACAGTGCATTTTGCGATTTCCGATGCCGCCGTCACCTTCCACGATTTCGCGACTCTGTTTCGTGATGTGATTGAGGTGCCAAATGCGCTCTTCTTGGATGGCCAGGTCAGCCGGATTTACATGCCGCAAATCAACCGAAACGAAATTGGCACCGATCTCGGCCCGATGGTCGGCGTCGTCGAGTGATCACTCAATTTGCACGCGATAGCGCACCGTAAAGGTCGGGACCGCGCCGCTGACCGCGCCATTCATCGCGCCGTCAAATTGCAATTGGAACCCCGCCACACTCGGATCAAAGCCGCCATTCGGCGTGATGCTCGCATTCGCCCCGTTCAGGAAAGTGACGCCATCCGATGCATCGCCCAAGGTGCCGAACGTCAGGCTTAAGCCGCTGGCATTCCCGCCGGCTCCGTCGACAAATTCAAACGGCCCGCCAAAACCATCAAAATTGCCGGTGAACAGGCTGGTATTGCCATCAATCGCATCGCCAATCGCAACGGTGCCAGCATCGGCTGAGCCAAGGCCATTGTTCGTCACCTGGATCGCATACACCGCCCAAGCGCCTGGAATGCCGAGCGGATTACTTGTCCCATTGATCGGGTCTTGTTCAATCGTCACCGATTTGGTCACCGCGAAATCGGGTTGCGCGCGGTTGAAGCAAAGATCGTCAACATGCCAATAATCAAAGTCTGAGCCGCTGCCGCTCGGAAATACAAACCGCACGCGGAAATTGCTGTGCCAGGCAGAGGTCG
>JBCBYJ010000298.1:0-2169 GCA_039815905.1 Pseudomonadota bacterium
GTCCACGCTTGACGCCCGGGCCCGGGTTGCCTGGTTCGAGAACCATGGCGGCGCCCGCAGCGGCCCTGGACATATCGTCTATGCCCGCGCCTTAGAAGCGCTTGGCCGCGATGAAGAAGCCATGGAAGAGGTTCGCAAAGCTTGGCATGGTCGCACGCTTCCCAAAGAGGTGAGCCAAAAGACCTATTCCCGCTATAAAGATCGTTTGACCCAGCAGGATCATCGCAATCGGGTCGATTTTTTGCTCTGGACCCGCCAAACCACGGCAGCCTCGCGAATGCATTCCTTGTTAACGCCGGACTGGCGCGCTTTGTCCGATGCGAGATCCAAATTGATCCGCCGCGCGCGCGGGGTTGATTCGGCCGTCGACGCCGTCTCGAGCGATCTGCAAGAGCATCCAGGCCTGATGTTTGACCGCGCTGAGTGGCGCCGTCGCTCGCGGATGACCGATCGCGTTGTCCCATTGCTGCGAAAGATCGATGGGGCCGATGTGCCAGAAGCTGGGCGCAGCCGCCTGTGGAAGGCCCGCCATCCGCAAGTGCGGGTTGCCCTTAAGGATGGGGATTGGCGTCTCGCGTATGAATTGTCGGCCTCGCATGGCATGACCAGTGGCCGTGATTTTGCCGAAGCAGAATGGGTTTCTGGTTGGATAGCCCTGCGCCACCTGAATGAGCCTGTGCGAGGCTTAGATCATTTTGAGCGATTGAAAGATGGCGTTTCGACTCCAATCAGCTTGTCGCGCGCCAATTATTGGATTGGACGGGCGCATGAAGCGCTCGACCAAACCGAACAAGCCCAAGCCGCCTATATTGAAGCGGCGCAGCATCGTTTTTCATATTACGGTCAATTGGCTGCCGAAAAAGTCATGCAAGGCACGATTGATTTGGCCGCAGCAGACGTCATCACCGAAGAAGATCGCGCCAATTTTCAAAGCCGGTCCTTGGTTCGAGCCATGCGGCTGTTTGCTGAGAATGGTTGGGACGCGTCATTCCGTAAATTTGCGTATCATTTGGATGATCAACTGACGCGCCAGCAAGACTTCGAATTGCTCGCCGAGCTTGGCCGAGAATATCATTATGCCGACATCGGTGTGCGCGGGGCGAAAGCCGGTTTGGCCAAAGGCGTTGTTGCACCCGATGCGGCTTATCCGCTGGTAGAATACCCATTGCTACGAGAGCCGCAGGTTGAGCGCTCACTGATGCTGGCTCTGTCGCGTCAAGAAAGCGAAATGAACCCATCCGCGATCAGTCACGCCAATGCGCGTGGTCTGATGCAATTTGTGCCGCGCACGGCACGTATGGAAGCGCGCCGACAAGGCTTACCGTTTCGCACCAGCTGGCTGACCGATGATCCTGGCTACAATATGACTCTGGGCGGGGCCCATCTGGATACGCTCCTGAACCAGTTTAATGGTAGCTATATTATGACCGCCGCGGCGTATAATGCTGGGGCATCGCGCCCACAGCGCTGGATTGGTGAATATGGTGATCCACGCGCGGGTGAAGTCGATCCAGTCGATTGGGTCGAGTTCATCCCGTTTAGCGAGACGCGAAACTATGTTCAGAGGGTTTTGGAAAACACCCAAGTGTATCGCAATCGTATCAGCGGCGAGCCAGTGGATATCCGCCTCTCTGAAGACCTTGATCGAGGGCGTTTTTAAGTCTCGCTAGACTCAACGAGGGTTTCAAAAAAGGTCAGCATTTCAGCCGTCGACCAAACTTCATCTTGGTCTGGCAGGCCCGTGAAATATCCGAACGGCTCACCACCAGGGGCGAAGATGAGATTGGTTGGGAAGCCCACTTGTTTTTGGCCGGTTGCCGCCAAGACCGCTTGAACATCCTCGCCCTCGGTCACGATGCTGGTCAGGGATGAGACGCCTCGCTCCGCGAAAACGCGGTCGACATTGGCTTGAGTGTCTTTGCGCATTGGATCTGCATTGACTGCAATCAATCGCACGCCACTGCCCAGCAGCATCGGATTGGCGGCTTCCATATCTGGCAACTCTTTGACGCAGGGCGCGCACCAGGTGGCCCAGATATTTAAGATGACCCAATCTGATTTCGCAGCCTCCAGAACGGCGTTCGCTTTTGGGTCACGCAAAACCGGCCAATGGGTCGTGTCTTCCGGGGCAAAAACTGTCCCAAAAGGAAAGGGTGATACGTCATTGGG
>JBCBYJ010000299.1:0-2107 GCA_039815905.1 Pseudomonadota bacterium
TGATCTATCTGGCCGAGCAGCTGGGGATCGGAGCTCTGGTCGGCGCTGTTCTGGGCTATGGGGTGGGCTACGCGCTCCGCTTCGCCAGCAATGCGGGGCATATGGATCAACACTATGTCGGCATCACGACTTTTGCCGCCGTCGTGCTGATCTTTGTCCTCTCGCAGGCCCTCGGAGGGAACCCGTTTGTCGCGGTGTTTGTCGCGGGCTTTCTGTTCGCCGAAAGCGCAAAGGAGCGCGGCCAGGCCGCCGCCCATTTCGCCGAGAACGACGGCCACGCCTTTGCGCTGCTCAGCTTCTTTTTCATCGGCGCCGTGATGGTCCCCGAGATGATCGAGCATGTCAGCTGGGCGCAATTCGCCATGGTCCTGGTGTCCCTGTTCATGCTGCGTCCTCTGGCGATTTGGATTTCTCTGATCGGCACTGACATAACGCCCGCCTCGCGCCTTTTGATCGGCTGGTTCGGCCCGCGCGGTCTGGCGACGGCGCTTTTTGCCATCTTTGTGCTGAACCAGTTCGACGGGCTGCAACGCTATCAAGAGATGATCTCGATCGCCGCCCTGGCCGTCGTGACGTCCGCCGTTTTGCACGGGGTGAGTGCTTTCTTCGCCCCGCGGCCGTTCTACGCGCCGGGGCGCTGAGGCTATGGCGCGTGTCTGGGACCAGCTTGTGGGTTTGAGGGAACGCATTCATTTGCGCTTGTTCTTGGCGAGCTCTGAAGAACCTTCGGAAGAGGAAGTCGCGTATTTCGCCGAAAACCCGGATGAGATTGACGAAATCAGTGAGCCAATGCGCCTCCATCGCCTGTTTCTGTGGCTCGCGGTGATCTCGGGGGGGCTGATCGTTGGCTTGGCCAAGTATCTCGGGGCCATGGACGAGACAGCCTTCTTTAGCGGTGTTTGGCGGGACTACGTTGTCGACATCATTTTTGAGGCCGGCGTCGCGCTCATTGGCGCCGGAGTGACCGCCTATTTCATGGGGGTCCTTCTCAACAATCAGCAAGCCAAAACCAAACGCTGGCGCAAGCAGCTCCGCGCGGCGGTTGCTCGCAAAATCAGCGAAGAGAAGGACCGGTCATGACAGTGCGTGCACGTCCTGACTGCCCACCCGGCCAATCCTTTTGGAGCCTCGACCAGGACATGGAGACTGCGTCGCCGCAGCAGCATCGAACGAGTCCTAAACTCACACCTGGCGGACTTTGCTGTCGTTGGACCCGCAGCATCCAATGGCGGCTTTTTATTGGAGAGCACTTTCGAATGAGAGTGTCATTACACGGACTTAACCACTAAGACCTCCCGAAACCATGACGTTTATCCTGATCGGCAATAAACCTGAAAAGGACGACCTCCAGCTTGCCAATCGCGCTTGGCGACCAATCGCCGCCGAAATTGCGCGATCAAAACTCATCGATGGCGAACGCTGTGAAACAATTGCGTTTCACCTTTGCACGAAAGTAGATGCGTTGGAGGCGAAACGAATTTCAGACCACTTACGCCAAATGCTAAAGAGCGGCGAGTTGCCAACTTCTATCGACCCAGATGCCGCCCACTTGGTGGTCGATTTTGCGGGCTCGTCGGATGGTTTTGAGGTCTGCTAAGTTTTTGGTGCCCGACACTCGAGCATTTTGCAGCATCCGACATTGCGGGCTCATTGCTGACCCTGCGCGGATCGCCTTGGCGGCGCGGCATGGACCCACATTTACGAGCCATCGGCGAAGGTCGGCTCCGGGAGAAGGCGCCGCCGTTGGGGTGACGTAGTCCAGTGTCCGCTTTGTATTCTATTGCTTGCGGAGAGTGGCTGGCGTCCGGCCCGTCAGTGACTTTACGGCCGCGCCCATTCCCTTTTGATCGGCAAAACCGCACCTCTTTGCGATCACGGCAAGCGATAGCGTCGAATGCCGGATCAATTGGACAGTCCTCTCCGCTCTGCGTCTTTGGATCCAGCGGTAGGGCGGCTCTCCCATGGCTTCGCTGAAACAACGGGAAAAGTGCCACGGGCTCATGCATGCGATATCCGCCAGGTTCGAGACCGTGATCGGTTTGTGCATCGTGGCCTCTGCATAGTCGATGGCCCGCGCGATCCTGTCGTCGGTTCCAGCAACCGATGC
>JBCBYJ010000029.1:0-12473 GCA_039815905.1 Pseudomonadota bacterium
CGGTAAGCTTTTTGATTGAAATCACCAATAGGGGAGGTTCCGCACTTCCCCTACTTTTTTCATGTGCCTAAAAGGGGGCATGACAGACTATTTTACGCCAATCTCATTTGCGCGATGGCACTCGGACAAAACCGCTTTTGCCGAAGCGCTTGGTCGCTCTTTTCGTGAAACCGGCTTCGCGGTCATAAGTGACCATCCAATCGATCAGACGGTTATTGATCGCGCCATCGCGGCAGCGAAATCGTTTTTTGCACTGCCATCAGACGTCAAGGAAAAGTATCATGATGCCCCTGGCGGGCGTCAGCGAGGCTACACCCCGCTCGGAACTGAGAATGCCAAAGGCGCCGCAGCGGCTGATCTAAAAGAATTTTGGCACACGGGCCGCGCTTTGCCAGCGAATAGCCCCTATCTCGCGACCATGAAAGCCACTCCTATGGTCGCCGAAGTCGACCTATTCGATCAAGCCACCCAAGACTTTTATCAAGCCATGGACGAGTTTGGTGCACAATTGTTACGCGCTGTTGCGCTGCATTTGGAGCTGTCTGAGACCTGGTTTGACAACAAAGTGCAATTCGGAAACTCGATTCTGCGCTTGCTCCATTATCCGCCGCAAAAAAACCCGCCCCCGGAAGGCACTGTCCGCGCTGGCGCGCACGAGGACATTAATGTCATCACGCTTTTACTGGGCGCTGAAGAAGCCGGTTTGCAGGCCTTGCATCGCTCCGGTGAATGGCTTGATGTGAACCCGCCCGCTGGCTCTTTGGTGATCAATTGCGGAGATATGCTGCAGCGTCTCACCGGCGGCATTTTACCCTCAACCACGCATCGAGTGTTAAACCCATCGCCAGAGCGCGCCAAGTTCCCACGCTATTCCACACCATTCTTTCTGCACTTCAATCAGGACGTGATGATCAACGCCTTGGACAGCTGCTTGGCAGAAGGCGGAACAGCCGAGCCGCCGATAACGGCGCAAGACTATTTACTGGAGCGCTTGCGGGAGATTGGTTTGATTAAGGCGTAGTAGCCAGGAGCGCGTCAACTTGACCCCGCGTCGGCAAGCTCGGCTGCGCGCCAGGTCGCGTGACAGCAAGCGCGCCCGCTGCAACGGCAAATCGCAACGCGGATTCAGGCGTCTGCCCTTCGCCAAGCGCGACGGCGAGCGCACCGCAAAACGTATCGCCAGCGCCGGTTGTGTCGACGGGCGTGACCTTAGAGGCCGAAACCCGCGCGACCTCCTGCCCGAATTTGTAAAGCCGGGCGCCTTCGCCCCCCAACGTCTTGGCAACAAAGCCACCGCGGTCATGCAGAGCGTCGCCATAAAACGCAGCTTCCACTTCGTTGACGATAAGCACATCGGCCGATTTTAGCAGTGAGGATGGCACGTCGATCGCCGGCGCAAGATTGAGGATCAGCAAAGCGCCGCGATCGCTTGCAACTTTTGCAGTCGCCTCGACGGCTGGCACTGGGATTTCGAGCTGGCACAGGATGGCGTCGCATCTCGGCAGCGCTGCGACATCACTTGGCCCAACTCTTAGATTGGCACCGCTGGCAACTGTGATCTGATTTTCACCCTCTGGAGATACACAAATCAACGCGATGCCCGTGGCTTCGCCGATCTCGCTCATGACCCCGGACAGGTCGACACCTTCCTGGCGAAGCAGAGCCAGCGCGGGCTCGGCTAAAGCATCGTCACCGACACACCCGATCATGACAACGTCAGCGCCTAACCGCTTCGCAGCCAAAGCTTGATTGGCCCCTTTGCCACCCGGGTGTTGCGCAAACCGTGCGCCAGTTATGGTTTCGCCAGCGCGCGGCAAGGGAACACCACTCGCCACCAGGTCAAGATTAACGGACCCGACAACCCCGACGCTTGCACTCATTGATAGCCGCCCAGCAAACGACACAGTTCTCCGAAGACGCGGCCACTATCGGCGCTCTCATACCACGTGACATTTCCCTCCTGGCAGATATGCGGCACGGTGCGCCCAAATTGCTCATTCGGTTCTGTGACAACTTCGACATAGGCTTGTCGCCCTTCAAAGAAATGTGGGCAGGTCACCGCGACGATTGTGCTTGGGTCATGCAACGGAGCTTCGCGGTCGCCTTTGGCAGAGAATTCAAGCTTACAGGAGGCCTCCATCAAATTTGCCGCGATTTGAGACTGCCGGGTCCCTACTTCGCGCATTTCTTCGATTCGCGCGCGCGACGTTCGCAATTGATGCGTCACATCAAGGCTCAGGCATCGAATGGTGAGATCGGACTTAAACACCAGAGCGGCGGCGTGAGGATCGGCATAAACATTGAACTCAGCAAACGGTGTAATGTTGCCTCCTTCTGCATCTGCGCCTCCCATTAAAACAACCTCGTGTATGCCATCCCGAATCTCTGGCGCCATGGTCAGCGCGATTGCTAGATTTGTCATTGGGCCGGTCATGATTAGCGTTATCGGCGCATGTTGGGCGGCGCGACAAGCTCGAATGATCATATTCACCGCATGGGTTGGCGAGAGCGCATGATGCGGCGACGGGAACGGCAAATCACCAAGCCCGGTCGTCCCGTGAAAGTCTTCCGCAGTGACCGGATCCCGAAACATCGGTCGCGGTGCCCCCGCATAAATGGGAATAGTCGACCCGATTCCGGCCGCTTCGCGAATGATCCTGGCATTCTCCGCGGTTTGCTCGCCCTTCACATTTCCCGCGACCGTCGTGATCGCGAGAATATCGAACTCGGTCCCCCCGAGGGCAGCGAGCAGAGCGACCGCGTCATCCAATCCAGGATCACAGTCTATGATTACGCAGTTCATTTGTGCTGTGTGCGTCGTGAAAATCCCGAATGCAAGCCTTGAAACGCCCTCAACCTCCGCTACACCGTCTAGAATTCTTTAGACCAAATTGGAGACAGCCGATGAGCGGAACGACAACCATCGTCGATTATGAGCAAAACGGTGAAACATTTGAGGGCTTTCTCGCCATGCCGGACGGCAGTCCCAAAGGCGTGGTCTTAGTTGCCCATGCGTGGGGCGGGCAGTCCGAATTTGAACAAGGCAAAGCCAGTCTGATCGCCGAATGGGGATATGCTGGCTTCGCCTTAGACGTGTATGGCAAAGGCAAGCGCGGCGAAACGAATGAAGAGTGCGAAGCGCTGATGACGCCACTGGCGAGCGATCGTCCATTATTGCAATCGCGGCTCGCCTATGCGCTTGATGTGGCAAAGACGGAAAGCGGAGTCGACACAGCCGCGGCCATTGGGTTTTGTTTCGGCGGCCTCTGCGTGCTCGACATGGCCCGCACGAATATGGCGGTTGAAGGTGTCGCCAGTTTCCATGGTCTATTCGGGGCACCAGGCAACACTGCGGAACAGATTACGCCCAAGATTCTTGCCCTGCACGGCTGGGAAGATCCGATGGCGACGCCGGACGATGTGATGGACTTTTCCAAAGAAATGAGCGCCGCAAACGCCGATTGGCAGCTGCACGCTTATGGTGCAACTTTGCATGCCTTCACCAATCCCCACGCGAATAATCCGGACTTTGGCACCGTCTATAGTGCGCAAGCTGATCGCCGGAGTTTCGCGGCGTGCAAAGAGTTTCTGCTAGAGGTGCTTGGATAGACCGCAAAGATGCGGTTTCGACGGCGTGATCTCCTTGTTTCACTGCCTTTGGGCGGGCTCTCTCTTGCAGCCTGTCAAAGCCCTCCATCGGCGAGCGATCATTTACAAAAACTGATCGATGCCCCACCCGGACAGCGCGCGCCCGCCGCGGGAATTGCTGTGATGAAAGACAATCTGGTGGTCGCACAAGCCGCGGTCGGGGACGCGATCATTGGCGAGCGCCCATTTACAACCCGTACACCGTTTCGCGCCGCCTCAATCTCCAAGCTTGCAACAGCGCTCACAGCAGAAAAACTGCACAATGACGGTGTTATAGATCTCCATCATGGCATTCGTGAATGGTTGCCGAGCTTTCCGATCACCGGCCCCGCTGGCGACAGCGGTCCGAGCCTTCGCGCGCTTTTGAGCCATACAGGTGGACTGAGTGATCCCGCTGAGTATTGGGTCACGCATCCGGATGCGATCGAGGATATTTTCACCCAGTCCATCTTTCGTGCAGACACAGATTTTGAGTATTGCAATCTCGGCTATGGAATCGTGGCAACGGCGCTCGAAGTCGCCACAAAGAGACGCTTCGACCGTTTGGCCGCAGACTATGTTTTGAAACCCATGGGACTCGATTCCGGCTTCAATTGGGCCGGCGTGAGCGCAGAGAAACGGCGCTCGGGTGCCAGCCTATATCGTGAAAATGAACGCGACTGGCAGGTGCAAGTCGATGGTCCGTCAACTCTCCGAGATCCGGACCCGGCTATTTTGATGGACTTCGACGCAGATCTATCCACCTATCGCCCCGGCCAGAATGGCACTTTGTTCTCACCGCAAGGTGGCTTGCGTGCGAGTTTAACCGATCTCGCCACTCTCGCCGCTCGGCTCAAATATTCGCCAGGTATGACCAATCCGGTTTGGAGCCTGAATGAAAGCGAATCTAATGGCGCGCATGATGAGCGCTACTACACGCAATTTGGAACCGGCGTTCATGTCCATCCGGCGCACGAAAGTCTTTGGCCCGGACAGGTTTTATGGGGCCATCATGGCGAAGCGTATGGTTTGTATGCCGGGGCCTGGTATGCCCCGGACTTGGACGTCAGTTTCGCTTATGCGGTAACCGGAACGCCGCAAATGGCCCCCGCACGGAGCGACCGCCATCCGGCGCTCAACACGTTTACGGAAGTCTTGATGGACGCGGTGCTTGCCGCCTACGCGACCAGTCCAGCGAACACGTAAAGCCCCGTCGCAGCGATCCCGCCAAATAAGGCATAAGGTAATTGCGTGCGCACATGATCCATCAAATCACAACCTGATGCGAGCGAGGCAATGATCGTCGTATCCGATATGGGCGAGCAATGGTCGCCAAATACGCCGCCTCCCATGACCGCAGCCACTGCAAGCGGCATCGGCACACCCGCCCCAATCGCCAAGGGAATCGCGACCGGGATGAGGATTCCATAGGTTCCCCAACTGGTGCCCGCTGTAAAAGAGGTAATCGCGGCGACGACGAACAGGATGGCGGGAATCAACCACGGCGCCGGGAAGCTCGAGGCCATGCTGGCAACAAAGTCACGCATTCCAACCGCATTCAAACTGGCGCCAAGAACTAAGGCCAAGTAAATCATCGTCACAGCGGGCAAGAGATCGCCCATGCCTTTAAATCCGATCTCGACCAGTTGACCTTTTGCGCGGCGCGAATGCGCCAAGCAGATAAACGCCGCCGCTGTCGCGAGTATCACCGACCATAGGATCGCCTGTGCCCCTGAGCCTTCCCGAATGTCGCCATTGCCAGTCCAGATCATGAAACCGATCGTCCCGCCAATCATGATCAAAAGCGGGATCGCCATGTAGACAGCGAGAGACGGAGGTTCAGGCGCTTCGTTAAACAAGTTCGACGCTCCGCCCGTGATGACTTTCGATCCATCGCGCTCAACCGCCGCGAGCGGCCCGAAAGTCTTGTTTGTAAAGACGGTGAAAAAGACCAAGCCGATGGCGATCCAGGCGTAAAAGTTCAATCCAATCGTTGCCATCAGCACGCCTGGCGCGCCATCAACTCCGTTCTCGTTGAGCAAACCCAACAAATAGGCGCCCCATCCATTAAACAGGATCAGCACACTTATCGGGGCGCACGTCGAATCGATAATATAGGCCAATCGTTCGCGACTGAGATTGAGTTTATCGAAAATGGGGCGGCCCAATATGCCGGTTGTCAGCAAAGAAATATTTGTCTCGACAAAAATTAGCACGCCGCAAATCGCAGTCACTAGGCCGGCGCGCCTCGGAGTGGAGGCAAATCCGGAGCTCTGAAGGCGCTCCACCATGGCACTGATGCCGCCAGATCTTTGCATATAGACGATCAAAGCACCGATGATCAGACAGAATAAAAGAACGCGCGTGTTGTAGGAGCTATCAAAGACCCCAACCGCTCGGTCGATGCTGCCAAGCGCTCCCATAAACGGATTGAAACCGGCTATCATGGTTTCGCTCAACCAAATCGCTAGTCCGAGCGCCCAGAAGACATTACGCGTCCAGACCGCGACGATAATCGCGACCAGCGGGGGGGTAATTGTCAGCCATTCCATGGCGGCTTAGTTCAGCACGTCTGGCGACATTAGAGGCGACTCTCGAACCGCTTCGGCCGCCCGCATCAAACGCATCATATTGCCGCCCCAAATGTTTTCGACGTCTTGAGCCGAGTATCCGGCAGCCAGCAGGTCGCGGGTGATTTTCTGGAGCATAGAGACATCGCTCATGCCGTCGACGCCGCCGCCGCCATCCCAGTCTCCACTAATCCCCACATGGTCCGGTCCGATCAGGTCGAGCACATGATATGTATGCTCCATAAACTTCTCATAGGTCGAACGTGGGGCCGGATAGGCTTCATTGATCTCCGATCGGGCGGCTGCCCAAGCCGTCAGCGTGTCGGCATCCATCTCGGCGGTGTTTGTTCCGTACGTGGCGACAAAGTCAGCCATGGCCGCAGCACGCTCCGGCGAAGGTTCAAGTGTTTCCAAATATCCACCAAAGATATTCATTTGAATGACGCCGCCATTTTCAGCCAGCTCTAACAGTAAGGCATCATCAATGTTGCGTGGGTGATCATAGACGGCTTTTGCACCCGTATGCGACAGGATCACTGGACTGGTTGATATCGCCATCATGTCGCGTACCGTCGCGTCGCTGGCATGGCTCCCGTCCAATATAAGTCCCAACCGATTGGCTTCGCGCACCAGCTCTTCCCCTAATGGGCTGAGACCATCATGCGGTTGACTGATATCGGTGGCGCTGTCAGCAAATTGATTATTGGCAAAATGGACCGGCGCGATCATGCGCAGGCCACCAATGTAAAAATGCTCCAGCAATGAGACGTCCAAGCCCAGCGGATAGGAGTTTTCCATGCTCTGAAAGACAACCTTTTTGCCCTCGGCCAAGATCCGATCCGCGTCATCGGCAGAAAACGCGAGCGCCACATCTTCGTGATATTTCGCGGCGAATTCGCGGATCGCGGTTTGGCGCATCAGGCCATGGGTTCGTGCGGCCGCATAGCTTGCCTCATCGAGCGGGCCCTGACGGGTAAAAATCACCCAAAACCCACCGTCGAGACCGCCTTCACTCATGCGCGGCAGATCCACATGCGTCCCGTCTTCTTCCCAGGTTTGGCGTTCAGCGAACACATAATCGGCCGTGTGGAAGTAAGCTGGTGTGTCCAAATGGCTATCGAACACGGCAATTGACTCGTGAAACGCATCGACGCCCATCTTCTCTGGGTCGACGTTGGCTTCCGGCGCTTGTTGGACAGAGATGATGCTTCCGGAGCCCTGCAGTTGAGGCGCACACGCTGCCATGCCAATCCCCATCAAGCCGATCAACGTGTATTTGTTCATCTTGGAACTCCTCTTGCTCAAAATGGACCTAAAGAAGGTTTTGCTCAAAGCAAGTCTGACCGAGCATCTGCGTGCCAGACCACTTGCTCGAGTCCGACGAAGCGCAGCAGGCGCGCAAGCTCTGCCTCAAGTTTAGCCTCGCGGGCACCCGTCCACGTCACGCCCGGTTCTTTCCACAGTTTGACGACACGCAAGATACCGGCTTTTCGGTCAGCTTTGATCTCCACTCTACCGACGAAGCGGTCGCCTTCCAGCAATGGATAGACGTAATATCCCCAGCGGCGTTTCTCGGCGGGCACAAACATTTCGACCGTATAATCGAAGCCAAACAAGCGTTTCAGGCGCATCCGGTCTCGAATGACCGGATCAAACGGATTGAGTATGCGCAGCCTAGACGTCGCTTCCGGCGCGCGATCGAGGCGCACCTCGACATCCTCATTCGCCCAGACCAAGATTTTATCGCGGTCGGCGGTTACAATCTCTATTGGGACAAGACGATGTGCCTGATCTGCGGCCCATGCTTTGGCCTCCGCATTGCTCATCGCGTCCCAGAAGCGCTGGATATCGCCTTCGCTGCCAAACGCCATTCGATCAAGTGCGGCATGGCAAAGCCAATCGATTTGATCGGCATCCGCGACTTCAACTTGGCGTAACTCCGACGGGATCACGCGCTCGCTAAGATCATAGAACTTGGTGAAATTCTCGCGGTGAGACGTCGAAAGCTCGCCAGCGTACCACATATAATCGAGCGCCAGTTTGTGCGGCGGCCGCGCCCACATCTTCTTCTCGCCTTCAATTTTTGTATCAAAGGCTTTGGTGCACAAAGGCCCTTCAGTACGAATGCGGTCTTTGATGACGTTGCGACCGTCTGCGTCGAGCATGCCACGATGCCATTCCCAATTGCGCACTTTCTGTTCGAGCCGCCGAAACTGACGTTGCCACATGGGATAGAAGGCCATCGGGATGACCGATGCGTCATGCGTGAAGTGTTCGAAAACAAGCCGGTGTTCCGCCAGGTGACGGTTCAACATTGGCTCGCGATAGTTCTGATTGCGGCTCCACAAAATATGATGATGCGCACGCGCGACGACTTGGATCGTGTCAAGTTGAACGAACCCCAGTCGCTCGATCATGTGGTGCAAATCAAGACGACCCGTCGGTGTTTCTGCCAACCCTTGAGCACTCAGCCACAGACGCCGTGCGTCTCGGTTGGAAATCTGCAGAGGTTCACGGTCCGGCACGCTTACGCCTTTGAGTTTCGAATCGCACGCCACTTGGCGAGCCGGTCCGCAATCGGTCCTTCCCGCCCGTAACCCTTGGGTTGATAGAATTCCACCCGGTCCATGCCATCTGGGAAATAGTTTTGCCCAGAGAAACTCCCCTCTGCGTCATGATCATACGCATAGCCATCGCCATAGCCCTGCTCTTTCATCATTTTCGTCGGAGCGTTGAGGATATGCTTCGGCGGCATCAAAGACCCGGTTTCTTGAGCCGCGGCACGCGCGCGTTTCAATCCAACATAAGAGGCATTGGATTTCGGCGCCGTTGCAAGGTGGACAACCGCCTGCGCCAGCGGGATCAATCCCTCCGGTTCGCCCAAACGCTCGAACGCCCGTGAGGCTTCACCAGCCACCATCATAGCTGTAGGGTCAGCAAGACTGATATCCTCACTCGCCATCACGACAAGACGCCGCGCGATGAAGCGTGGGTCTTCGCCCCCTTCCAACATGCGTGCGAACCAGTAAAGAGCCGCATCAGGATCAGAGCCTCTCACAGACTTATGCAAGGCAGAGATCAGATTGTAATGCTCTTCGCGATCCTTGTCATAAGCAGGGGCGCGCTTCTGCAGTTTGCTCGTCAATTGCGCGATACTCAGCGGCGCTGCATCCTCGGCCAAAGCGAAGACTTGTTCGGCGAGGTTTAGGAGATATCGCCCGTCTCCATCCGCCATATCGATCAAGGCTTGGCGGGCGCGTGGTTCTAGTGGCAGGGCGCGCGATAGCATCGCTTCTGCGCGCTTGAGCAAGGTCTCTGCGGCCTCCGCCTGCAAACGGTGTAGGACCAAGACGGCTGCCCTCGATAATAAGGCACCGTTTAGCTCGAAGCTTGGATTCTCAGTCGTCGCGCCGATCAACGTGACGGTGCCGGCTTCGACATATGGCAAAAACCCGTCTTGCTGTGCGCGATTGAAACGATGGATTTCATCAACGAAGAGCAGCGTGCCTTGTCCGAGATCGCGTCGTCTTTGCGCGGCTTCAAAGACGGCGCGCAGGTCCTTTACGCCTGAAAAAATCGCGGAAATGGCTTCGAAATGAAGATCAGTCTCCGCCGCCAGCAAGCGCGCAATGGTGGTCTTTCCGACCCCTGGCGGTCCCCATAGGATGATGGATGAAAGTTGCTGGCTTGCCACCATTCGCCCGATCGGAGCTTCAGGACCTAGCAAATGATCTTGGCCGACCACTTCTGACAGCGTCTGTGGCCGCAACTTATCGGCCAAAGGTCTCGGAGCGTCAGACGAGAGTGAGGAGGCAGCAAACAGATCGGTCATGCCTCCTCATAACCGGCAGCGCCGCGCCTGATAAGGCTCCAAACCCTGTTTAGATCGTCACGCTGCCACTAATCTTGCGGCCATTACGTTCGATTTCGATATCCCATTGTCCTGGGTCGCGGTCTAGCGCGCGGTTTAGATCATCCATTGTTTCGATTCGGGTTCCATCGATCGACACAATAATATCACGCGGTTGTACAATGCGCATGCGATAGGCCCGTCGCGACATGCGCGTAACCAACACGCCACTGGCAAATGAGTCCTCATAGCCAATTTCTTCGGCCAAACGCGGCGACAATTCGACCACTTCGACACCTGCAAATGGGTGGCGTCCTTCGAGCAAAACGCGTTCGGCTTCGCTGGCGCCGGGCGGTGGCGCAAGTTTGACCAAGAGCGACTGTTCTTCACCACCGCGCAAAACCTGCAGAGCAACGTCATCACCTGGAGACTTTGTTGCGGCGAGGAATTTTAGCCCGCGTTCGTCAAAGACTTCTCGATCGTCAATGGTGAGCACCAGGTCGCCGCGCCGCAATCCAGCTTCGTCCGCCGGACCCTCTTCATAGACCTCGGACACAATAACCCCGAGCGGGCGCTCTAAGCCTTGCGCTTTAGCGATATCAAATGTCACAGACTGGCCCTTAAGCCCGAGCCAAGGTCGAACAATTGTGCCCTCATTAACAGCCGCATCGACCACTCGGCGGACCATCTCGGAGGGAATTGCAAAGCCAATCCCATTCGATCCGCCAGAGCGAGAGAAGATCGCCGTATTGATACCGACAAGATCGCCGCGCGTATTGACCAGCGCACCGCCAGAATTACCAGGGTTCACGGCGGCATCGGTTTGTAAGAAAAACGCGTAATCAGATACTCCGACATCCGTTCGCGCAGTCGCTGATATAATGCCTGTGGTGACAGTTTGCCCGACGCCAAACGGGTTCCCGACCGCCAGCACCAGGTCTCCAACTTCGACACCGCGTGTATCGGCATAGTCCAGCGTTGGTAGAGCGGAGCCGTCGGAATCGACACGCAGCACGGCCAAGTCTGTTCGCTCATCGGCCAAGATCAACTCAGCCGGATATTCACGTCGATCTGCCAACACGATGACAATCTCGTCAGCGCCATCGATGACGTGATTATTGGTCACGACAATGCCGTCCTCACCCAAGATTACGCCCGACCCGAGCGAGCTTTGCGTGCGTGGTTCACTAAATCGGCGACCGAACATAAACTCCTGCATTGTAATGCCACGCTGCACCGTTTTCTTGGTGTAAACGTTGACCACGGCTGGCGAGACTTCTTTCACCAGAGGCGCATAGCTTAATTCGATTTGGGCCTGCGATTCGGGAACGGCTTTCTGCCAGAATCCTTGCGCCGATGCCGAGCCATAGAGCGGGCTTACGAGCACCAGAACAAGCGCGAGGAGCACAAAGACCACCGCCGCGAGGACCTTAGATACGTGTTTTGTCATGCGATATGTGTAGATCATGAATATGGCTCTATTCCGGCGCACTGGCGGACGCAATTGGGCAGATATGACATTTCAGTTAGATCTTTGTTTTCGCTGCGGAAAAGCTCCCTTACTCCGCTGACTTTTGGGCCAATGTCGCCAAGTTTTGCGCGTGATCTTCGCGCGAAATCCGGTAAAAGCTGATCGCGACTAGCATTAAGAGCCAGATGCTCAACAAGACCGTGGCATATCCCCACCCGAGCGCACGGACCGAGTCTGCGGTCACCTCTGACGCGGTTGAACCTGGAACAATTGCAGCGGTTGAAAGGATGATCGCCGCTAAGAACAGACCGGAAAACTGAGACAATTTGCGGATAAAACTGATACCGGCAAAAAATACGCCTTCGGATCGGCGCCCGGTCTGTAATTCACTCTGCTCAACAATGTCCGCCACCATCGAGGCCGCGATGATTTGGTAGGCGATGATCAAAGCGATATCGATGACCGTGATGAAGAGTATAATATTGAACAGCTCAGGCGTACCATTTGCGGGCATCCATCCCATTAGGCGGGCAAAAACCGGCGCAGGCGCAATCGTGAAGGCAAGAATCCCAACCGTAATCGCAGCGCGCTTTTTACCCAGAGTACGACTGACAAATGGTGCCAAGATCAAGGCGACGAGCGGCGAGAAGAACACCGCCCCGGTCAATGCGCCTATTTGATCGCCTGTAAACTCCCAGAAGAACCCATTTATGTATTGATTGAGACTGGCCGACGTTCCGCTGGCGATGAAGCCAAACAGCGTCGCGATGAAGAGAGCCCGGAAAGATGGGTTGGATGCGGTCTCCCAAATCTCTGAAAAGATCTGGCCAAGCGTAATTCTGCGTCGCGGCGGCGGGGCCTTTAAATGCGGAATGTGCGCGTGCGTCCCGAGAGAGGTAATCGCGACCGCGACAAAAATACAAGACGCGCCCAGAAGACCATAAGCGTGCCATCC
>JBCBYJ010000002.1:0-38343 GCA_039815905.1 Pseudomonadota bacterium
CCGACTCAGCGCCGCGAATGAGGCCCTGAGTCGGTCGATTTGAGCAAGGATGGGATCACTGGATTGCTCGGCAACAATGCCATGCGTGAGGCGTCTCAATGCATCAGCGACCCCGGTTTGAAGGGCGAGCTGGCGGTCGGCAGGGACTTTGGTGTCGAGCGCATCGATTTCGGCCTTCAAACCGGACACATTAAATAGCGCGAGCGCAACCTCAAACGCGGCAACGATACCCGCATTGGCGGCGCCGGTTTGCTCGCGCAGGCGCAGCATCGCGACGGGCCCAGCAAGGTCGATAATGCGATTGGCGAGCACGGTTGAGATGATCTCTCGTTTCAGGCGATGGGCCATCATAGCATCTGGGTATTGATGCAGCGCTTCTGGGAAATAGCCTTTTAGGTTCGCTTCAAAATATGGATCATCGGGCACGTCAGATGCCACCAAGTCGTCAAACAGGACAATTTTTGTCCACGCCATCTGAACCGCAATCTCAGGTCGGGTCAGCGCCCGACCATCGGCAGCAAATTGCGTCATCTCTGCGGTGCTTGGTAACCCTTCGACCGTGCGATCGAGAACGCCGCGGCCTTCCAGGCGCACCATCAGGCGCTCGAAAGCGCCATGGTCTTGCAACGCAGATTGTTCGGCTAAGCTTAGTGCCCCTGTTTGGGAATAATTATGCGCAAGCACATGTTCGGCGACTTTGTCCGTCATCGAGGCGAGGAGGGCATTGCGCTCGCCAGAGGGCAGATCATTGCGGCGGATCGCTTCGGTGCACAAGATCTTGATATTGACCTCATGGTCAGAACTGTCGACGCCAGCGGAATTGTCGATGGCGTCTGTGTTGAGCCGGACGCCGTTCAGCGCAGCTTCAATCCTGCCGGCCTGAGTCAACCCAAGATTTGCCCCTTCACCGATCACATGTGCTCGCAGATCGGCGCCATTGATGCGCAGACTATCATTGGCGCGGTCACCGGCCTCGGCCTGGGTTTCTGGCTTGGCCTTGATATAAGTTCCAATGCCGCCAAACCAGAGCAGTTCACACTCCGATTTGAGCAATGCGTGGATCAGCTCGTCCGGGGTCACCGCATCCGAGACGAGCCCGGTCAGGGATTTGATTTGCGGGCTGAGCTGGATCGATTTGGCACTGCGCTCGAAGATCCCGCCCCCTTCGCTCAGCAGGCTTTGATCATAATCTAACCAAGACGAGCGCGGCAGGTCGAACATGCGCTGTCTTTCTTGCCATAAACGTTCCGGATCTTGCGGGTCCGGATCGATGAAGATGTGCATATGGTTGAAGGCGGCTTGCAGGCGAATTTGTTTGGACAATAACATGCCATTGCCGAACACATCGCCGCTCATGTCGCCGCAGCCGATGACCGTGAAAGGCTCTGTCTGAATGTCTTTGCCGAGCTCTCTGAAATGGCGTTTCACCGCTTCCCAGGCGCCGCGCGCGGTGATCCCCATTTTCTTGTGATCATAGCCCGCGGATCCGCCCGACGCGAACGCATCGCCGAGCCAGAATCCATGGGCAACGCTGATTTCATTGGCGATATCGGAAAAGGTCGCGGTGCCTTTGTCGGCGGCGACCACGAGATAAGGATCGTCGCCATCATGGATCAAGGTGCGGCTTGGCGGCAGCACGTCGCCATCCACGAGATTGTCCGTCAGCGCCAGGAGGCTCGTGATGAAGGTCTTATATGCGTCAATCCCGGCATCGCGAATCGCTTCGCGACTGCCGCCTTGCGGGAGTTGTTTGGGAAAAAAGCCGCCTTTGGACCCAACCGGCACGATGACGGCATTCTTCACCTGTTGGGCTTTGACGAGCCCGAGAATCTCGGTGCGGAAATCATCGCGCCGATCTGACCAACGCAAGCCACCCCGCGCGACGGGACCGAAGCGACAATGCACGCCCTCAACTTTTGGCGAGGAGACAAAAATCTCGCGATAGGGTTTCGGCGCGGGCAAGTCGACGAGCTCCCGGCTGGCGATCTTGAAGCTGATAAACTCAATTGATCGTCCTGCCGGGCCGCGCTGATAAAAGTTCGTTCGCTGGATGGCCATGATCAAATCAGCCAGTCGGCGAATGACTCGGTCATGATCAAGCGAAGCGACGGCTTTGAGGGCATCTTCAATCTTGTCGCCGAGCGTCACCATCGCGCCGTCGCGATTGTCTTGGAAATCGGGATCGAAGCGGGCTTCAAACAAGTCCATCAAGTTTCGCGTTAGGTCAGGATTGGTCCGCAAAGCCTCGATCTGTGTCAGGCGCGCTGGATCAAGACCTGTTTGATGACGATAGGCGCAAAGCGCACGGCACAAGGCCGCTTGGCGCCAATTCAGACCCGCATCAAAGACCAGCGCATTGAAGCCATCATTCTCTGCTTTACCGCCCCAAATCGCTGCGAACGCGTCTTCGAAAGCCGCGGCAATTTCGGCAATATTGATGGCACGTCCGTCGATCCGCCGCATCAAATGGGCGTGAATCCAATATTCGTCCGGTGCATCCGGCACTGGCTTTGAGGAGGGTTTGACCGGGTAGCCCGTCTCGAAGGCCACAAACAGCCCCATCCGTTCAAAAATGGGGACACAATCGGACAAGGCTATGGCACCATTGCGCGCGTAAATTTTCGCGCGCAGCACATCATCCGCGTCATCGGCACGGCGAAAGGCGCGCACGCAAACGGGATTGTCTTGTTCGAGCTGGGCCAGCATGGACACATCCGTGCGCGCTTCTTCTGGCGCAAATGCTTCGCGATAGCCAGCACTGAACGCCCCTGCGAACAGCATGGCCTGGGCGCGCAGATCAGCGTCCAAGGCGGCTGACATGGCCGCATCTCGAAACCGGTCGTCCCAGGTCCGCGAAAGTTCAATAATCCTTGTTTCGAGCGCGTCCAGGTCGGGTTTTGAGCTGTTCAATGGCAGCGCTGTTTGAAACAAAACGCGGACCATAGTGGCGCCATCAAAGCTCGGCTGAAAACTGGTCCGCTCACCTTGCCAGGCGGTTTCAATCGCGTCGCTGATCTGGCGGCGCAAATCAGTGTCATAGGCTTCGCGCGGGATAAACACGATGGTGCTCACAAATCGGCTAAACCGATCCTCGCGGGTGAAGACGCGCACGCGCGGTCGCGCAATCAAATCGAGCACCCCTTGCATGATCGGGGCAAGGTCCTCGGTTTTGGTCTGGATCAGTTCGTCGCGTGGCCAGCCTTCCATAATGTTAGACAGGGCTTTCTCATTGTGACTGCCCGGCAAGACATCGAGCGTCTCGAGCACGCGTCCGACGCGGCGGCGCAAGAGTGGAATATTTCGCACCGATTCATTGTAAGCTTCGGCCGTGTACAGGCCGAGGAACCGTGTCTCGCCAATCACTTCACCTTGATCACCAAAGTGTTTGACCCCGACATAGTCACAATCAACGCGGCGATGGACGCGGCTTTTCAAGGTCGCTTTTGCAAGGATCAGAGTTTCCGGCTCGGCCAAGAAAGCGCCGATCCGTTTGGTCAGCAATAAGGGCTCTGCGCCCCGGTTGAGCACATTGCGCGTGTCATCTCTGAGCAAGCCGAGATTGGTGCCTTCGACCATTTCTGGTTCCTCGGGAAGGACTTCATTGTTCGGGCCGGTATTGAATTTATAGCTGCGCGCGCCAAGGAAGACGAACCGCTCTTCGCCGAGCCATTTCAAAAACGCGACCGCCTCATCCTTATAGCGTGAAGATACATGCGGGCAGGCTTCAAGTTGTTGGATCTCTTCGCCCATTCGCTGGCGCAGCGACGGATAATCCTCGGTCGCCGCGACAACATCCTGCAAAGTCGCTTCGGCCTCGGCGAGCAAAGCGGCCTGTTCGACCTCGCTGAGCTCCGGGAGATGGATTTGGATGAGCGAGTGGCGTCCGCTTTCGGTTTCAACAATCGGATGAAACAGCGTCACCACATCAAGATGCAGATCACTGCAGGCGCCGAGAAACGAGTCGACCAAGAATGGACGATCTGGACCGACAACTTCCAATAAGTGGAAGCCGAGCAAGTCATTATGCACACCATCGGCTTTGCGGACCCGTACCGCAACACCGTCAATCGTCTGAAACCAATCCCAGAGCGATTTGCCGAGCGATTCGATGTTTCCTTTTGGGATTGCGTTTCTGGTATCCGCTGGAAACTCAGCAAGCATTTGTGCAATACACGACGAAAGAGGACTACTTTCGCGAGGTTTGCCACTTTCGTAAACGGTTTCCGCCATCGTCCAACTCCCCTGAACAAGAGAGACCCTTAGGGGGAATCGCAGCCTCCCTCAATCGCAGGAGGCGCGATTGTTGGCGCCGATCTGTTGACTGCGATGTCAGATCATTCGCCTTCTCGATCCAAAAGCGCTGCTGCGAGCTCTTGACCTTTTTCAGCGCGGAAGGCGGCGCAAAGGCGAGCGGTCTCGACCGCCTGCGCCATGCGGCGCTCATAGCCAGGGATTAGGCTTGCCTTGCTCAGCATGAAAGACTCTGCAGCATCAATCTCTTCTGCGGTGCAAAAACTGGCGATGACCCGCCCAGTTTGAGGCTTGCGCATCTCTGGCAGGCGCTCGACCATGGTGTCGAAATTGCGCTTGAATGCCTGCCATGCGGCGGGGCCCGCTGTTTTGTTCTTAACCGCCGACAGATAGACCCCCCAGGCTTCTTGACCCTGGAATGGATCGGCTAAGACGAGTTCCATCAGCGCCAGGACATCCGGCTCGCTGCTAAACTCCGCGAGCGTGTACAGGATGAGGCGGCGTTCTCTTTGATTGCTGGTCGCTTGCGCGAATGCCAACGCCGCTTCGTGAAACGCAGTGTCACCGGCTTCAGCAGCGATCCCAATCGCGGTGCTGACCATATCCGAGCTCAGCGCATCGGCGTCTGGCGCATTGATCACGCCGACATAAGCCGCCGCCGCATCTGCGAGGCGCGCGCGCGCCTCTGGCATCCGGCCATATTTCAACAAAGCCGCGCTGAGGGTTGTCTTTAACAGTTGGTCGCCTTGGCTGAGGCTGTCGGGGGCGCGTTCCGACAGGGCTGCCCATCGCGCTTCATACGCCGCCATGACAAAGTCGCGCAGGGCGTCCTTGGACGCGTCGTCTGGGAGCGCCTCCAAATATCCTGAAAGCTTATAGAGGGGGCGTTGCGCAGCCCCCCAATCGCCGTTTGCATTGACGCTGATCGCATCGAGCAAAACCGCTGCCGAGATGTTTCCGGCCGCGAAGGCGGCGGTGGCATTATCGGCAAAGCTTAGCTGCTCGCCCGGCGACAAGGCGTCATAATTTTGGATCAGGCTGTCCCAGGCCGATCGGTTGAGATTGAACCGCCAATAGCCAGCGCCATCCGCGTTCGGCATCACCCAATCCGGGCATCCGCCATCTAAAGGAATTTGAAGCGTTTTGTCCGAGAACATTTCACGGATCGTGCGCTCGCCATTGGCGCCATTCATTTTGATCGCTAACGGGATCGTCCAGCTCTGCCCGTCTGGGTCGAGCTCTGACCCAAGCGGTGCGTATCGGGACTGAGACACCGTTACCAATCCAGCATCGATCGCTGGGCAAGTGAAATTGACGTCTAAATATGGAATACCAGGCTGCATGATGAAGGAGGTAAAACTGTCAATCACAGCCGGATTCTTACTGCCTTCTGAGAGCGAGGCCATGAAATCGTCTATATCAGCCACGCCATCTTCAAACCGCCGCATATGCAGGCGAATGCCATCGCGGAAGGCCGCCTCGCCGACAAAATTCTCAAACATCGACAAGACGCCACCGCCTTTGCGATAGGTGATCCCATCAAAGGCATCAAAGATGTCGGCATTGCGCGCAACGGGATTGCGGATCTGGCGGGCATTGGCGAGGCTGTCACTGCCCATGACGCCAATCGCAGCGCGCTGCGGCGCCAGGTCAAACCCGGTTCCCGGATAGACCGCATCCATCGTCTTATAGCTGATCCAAGTCGCGAACGCTTCGTTGAGCCAGATATCGTCCCACCAGACCGGCGTCACGAGATTGCCGAACCATTGGTGGCCCAGCTCATGCGCATGCGTGGTCATGATGCCGCGTTTGCGGGCCAGCGTGGTGCGCTCATTGATCAGAAGCGCGCTCTCGCGATAGATGATCGCTCCAGCATTCTCCATCGCCCCCCACGCAAAGTCGGGCACGGCAATGAGATCGAGTTTTCCATACGGATAGGGATAGTCGAAATAGGCTTCTTGCCAGGTCACCATCTCATCAGTGATTGCCATGGCTTGTTCAAGCTGCGCGCCTTTTCCGGCCGGTGCAAAGCCGCGAAACGGAACGGCGCGGGCGCGGATCTCATTTGGCGGTAAAACTCCGCCATCGAGCAAGTCATACGGCCCAACGGCGAGCGCGACGAGATAGGACTGTATCTTTCGCGTGGTCGCAAATTGGTATTGAAGCGTGCCATCATCGAGCACCGTCTGAGCTTTTAGCGCCCCATTGGTGATCACTTGTTGGCCCGCCGGGGCGGTTATTGTGAGGGTCCATGGCGTTTTAAAGCGCGGCTCATCAAAGCTCGGCACCATTCGGCGCGCATCGATCGATTGCATTTGCGAGGCGAGATACGGTCGGCCATTCTGCTCTGACTTATAGAGCCCTGCGAGCCCGAAATTATACGGCGCAGAATATTCGATAATTAGAGTGGCATTGCCCGCCGGAACCGGCGTCGCAAAGTCGAGACGAGAGACCCCGCCTTCGGCTGTGCTGCGCGTGAAATCGGCCTCGAGTTCGCTGCCATCCGCCAGGCGCGCTTTGGCCATCGAGATGCGTTGATCGAGACTGTGCAGCCAGATCCGAGCGTGCGGCTCATCGACGGTGATATCGATCTCAACCGTTCCGGTAAATCCGTCTGCGGCCGGATCGGTAAACAGGCTTAAGCGATACGCGGTTGGCGTGACACCCTCTGGCAACGGCCCGGCGGGCGGCACTTCCTGCATGACCGGTGGATCGGCTTCAAAGGTCACTTGTTCGGGGTTGCGCGAACAGGCGCTTAGAAAAAGCGCACCAGCGGCGCAAACAAACAAGATAGATCGAAAGGATTTCGTCAGCATTTTACGGTCCTATACAGCCTATGTCGGACGGCTTGAAGCATAGGATGAGGAGGCGCGCAAAGGTTTCGCTGCGTTCATCTTTTCGTATGCGGCGAATAGGATTAGGGCAGGGCTCATGAAACGGTTGTGGCATTGGCCGATCGACCCTCTGGCTCGTACCGTTCGCCTGATATTGGGCGAAAAAGGCTGGTCATTCGAGTCGATCGAGATCCGCCCATGGGTCTCGGATTTGGAACTCGCCGCGCTTGCGCCCGGGGCGAGCGCCCCGGCTTTATTAGATACAGATGCGGAAGTTAAAACATCGGCTGTCGGGTCGCTGGCAATCTGCGAATATATTGAAGAAGCCCAACATAATCCGAGGCTTCTGCCGTTCCCACCCGCCGAAAAAGCAGAAGCGAGGCGGCTCTGGCAATGGGCGGAAGAGAGCTTTGCCGGGATCAATAATACGCTGCTCTCCGAACGCGTCACGCAATGGGTCAAGCGCGATCGATCGCCCGACAGTTTGGCCCTTCGGCAAGGCGCGCATGCTTTGAAAAACCGAATGACATTCTTGGAAGCCTTAGCCAGTGAACGGGCTTATTTGGCCGGGCGAAATCTGAGCATTGCTGACCTTAGCGTCGCCGCGCATTTGTCGGCTTATGACTATTTTGGCGATGTTCCTTGGGATGTGACCCCGGATTTGAAGGCTTGGTATGGGCGGATTAAGTCGCGGCCAAGTTTTCGCGGGCTGCTCGAAGACCGGGTTGGCAATGCCAAGCCCGTCAAGCACTATGCTGATCTCGATTTCTAGCTGCTGACTTGGACCGAGACGAATGTCGCAAGAGGCCTTTCTTCGCACCAGAGCGCAGGCGCTCGGCTTTGACGCCTGTCAGATTTGCCGGGCGGATGAAGGCTGGTCCGCGAGCGCGCATTTAGAAGCTTTCGTTGAGGCTGGCTATCATGGCTCTATGGCCTGGATGGAGACGACCCTAGACCGGCGCAAACAACCGACAGCGATGTGGGCTGAGGCGAAGTCAGCGATTGTTGTGGGACTAAATTACGGACCAGATCACAATCCGCTTGAAACGCTGCATCGGCGCGGCGAGGGCAATATCTCGGTCTATGCGCGCGGTAAGGACTATCATGACGTTCTAAAGAAGCGCCTTAAACAGCTGGCGCGCGATTTTGTCAGCGAAACCGGCGCGGCGGTCAAAGTCTTTGTTGACACCGCGCCGCTCATGGAAAAACCTTTGGCGCAGAAAGCTGGGCTGGGTTGGCAAGGCAAACATACAAATCTGGTCTCACGCGCCCATGGTTCTTGGTTATTCCTTGGCGTGATGCTCACCGATGCAGACCTCGGTACGGACGCGCCAGAGATCGATCATTGCGGGTCGTGTCAGGCCTGTCTGGATATCTGTCCGACCAAGGCGTTTCCGGCGCCCTATACGCTCGATGCGCGGCGCTGCATTTCTTATCTCACGATCGAACATAAAGGACCGATTGATCGCGCCTTGCGCGCCAGCATGGGCAACCGCATTTATGGCTGTGATGATTGCCTGGCGGTTTGTCCTTGGAATAAGTTCGCGGAAACGGCTTATGAAGCTGCTTTTTGGGCGCGGGCAGAGCTGAAAGGACCGGGTCTGGATGAGCTTTCCGCGCTCGATGATGCCGGATTTCGGGACGTGTTTTCAGGCTCTCCGATCAAGCGGATCGGGCGCAACCGGTTCATTCGAAATGTTTTGATCGCGATCGGAAACTCTGAGAATGCGGATCTGGTTACGATGAGCGTTGTGCCGCATTTGGATGATCCAGATCCGGTGGTGCGGGGCGCAGCAATTTGGGCGTTGTCGCGCCTTGATTTGGCCCGGTTTGAGACCGAAAAAGCTGGCAGATTAGACCTAGAAACAAACCCGGATGTGAGATCGGAATGGACCAGGCCGGAGCACGTGGCGCCATGACGATTGGGCTTTGGGTTTCCCGCCTTTTCAAGGTCTTAGCGGGCCTCGTCATCGGATTGCATGTCTATGCATTGGCGCTTGCTTTGGTCCCTGTGCCAGGCACAGCAAATATGGCGGGCCGCGCGATTCAGGGCACCACGCTTTATTATTCCTGGACGCCGCTTGATGAGATGTCCCCGCATCTCGTGCGCGCGGTGATCGCAGCGGAAGACACGCGCTTTTGCCAGCATTGGGGGGTGGATCTCGATGCGATCCAGACCGCGCTGGATGAGCGAGAAGAAAGCGGGCGCGTCAGGGGCGCTTCGACGCTGACCCAGCAGACCGCGAAGAATGCCTTTTTCTGGAATGGCGGCGGACTGGTGCGCAAGGCCGGAGAGGCCTGGATGGCCGCTTTCATTGACGGCATCTGGGGCAAGAAACGGGTGATGGAAGTCTATTTGAACGTCGCTGAATGGGGCGATGGCCTCTATGGCGCAGAAGCGGCGGCCTATGGTCGGTTTGCGAAACCCGCCAAAGATCTCAGCAAGTTCGAAGCGGCGCGCTTGGCGTCGGTCTTGCCGAGCCCGAACAAGTGGCGCGTTCGCGAGGCCGGACCGTATGTGCGCCGACGCACGCAAACGATCATGGCGCGCATGGACGTGGTCGCCCGCGACGGACTAGATGACTGCGTGCTGGGCTAGTTGAGCTCCGACAAACGTATGGCTTCACGAATGTCGCCGCGCAGGACAAGTATTTCAATATTTTCAGGATCATAGAGGAGAGCCTCCTCCATATCTGCTTTCGCTGCGGGCAGATTCTCCGTGGCCAAATGCGCCCGCGCTCTCAAAGACAGGGCCTCTGGGTCTGCCGGAGCGAGTTCCAGGGCGGTGTTCAGATCATCCATCCCGTCGAGCCAGCGCTCAACCGCCAAATATGCTGCGGCGCGGTCTTTATAGATCGCCGGATCTTCGGTCTCTAAACGCAGCGCTTCGGACAGAGCCGTGACGGCCGCTTCTGGATAGTTTCCGGCGAGCCAAGCATTGCCCGCTTGGGTCAAAAACAAGATCCGGTCCTGCATTTCGATCGGGTCGGGTGCGCTGGCCAAGGCTTCAAGCCGGGCGGCGCCTTCTTCCAGCCGATCCAGAGCCAGCAAAGAGATCGCATTGCAATATCGCGCTTTCGGTCGGTTGCCATTGCTGAGCCACGCCAAGGAATCTTCGTAAGCCTCCTCAGGCGCAGACTCGACTTTTTGTTGGCAGGCCTCCAATCGGGCTTGTTCGGCGCGCGCAATGTCAGCAGATGCAGATTGCGAGAATGGTAAAAGGCCTGATACCAATACAGTTACGAGCATGCGAGAAACCCTGAAAACTCCAATACCTATTACGCTAAGCAAGCCAAAGAGTCAGCGCAAATGACAGATCCGTCACAACTGCTTTTCCTATTCGGTCCTGGCTATAGTGCCCGCGCCTTAGCCGCGCTGTGGCCAGGACCCGTGCGCGGGACGTATCGATCAGAGGCAAGCTTCGAGGCATTAAAGACCTCGAACATCCAGCCGGTTTCGATAACCGAGCCGAGCGATCTGAGCGCCGCTGTGCACGGCGCCCACATCTTAATCAGCGCGCCGCCAAACGAAGACGGATGTCCCGCCTGGCACGCCATTGGAGAATATGCGAGCTCTGCGGCCAGTGTCACTTATCTCTCGACCACAGGGGTCTATGGCGATCTGTCTGGCGGTTGGGCGATGGAGTGGAGCCCGGTCAATCCCAGCTCGCTCCGGGCAAAACGCCGTGCGGACGCTGAACAAAGCTGGGCCAGCGCGGGGGCAAATATACGCATTGTGCGACTGCCCGGCATTTACGGACCCGGTCGATCGGCATTTGACCGGTTACGAGCCGGCCGCGCGCGCAGGATTGTAAAACCAGGCCAGGTTTTTTCGCGCATTCATGTGGATGATATTGCAAGCGGCCTCTTGGCATTGATCCAATCGGGCGCATATGGGGCGTTCAATCTGTGCGATGATTATGCGGCGCCGCCGCAAGACGTGATCGCTTACGCAGCTGAGTTGCTCGGCATGCCTCCGCCGCCAGAGATCGCGTTTGAGGGCGCCGATCTGTCCGCCATGGCGCGCAGCTTTTATTCTGAGTGCAAACGTGTCTCGAACGCTAAAGTAAAAGCGGCCACCCATTGGCGGCCGCTTTATCCAACTTATCGAGAAGGCTTGAGCGCGATCCTTGCGCTCGACCCTTAGGAGGTCGCGCCGCCGAGGAAGCCGAGATCAGTGGTGTTGAAATTGTTCAAATTCGGCAAAGCGGTTGCCAGTTCTGAAGAATTCAACCCGAACCAATTGCCCATGGTCGCGGCATACTGCTCCACCGACGTGGTCGGGATAAGGCGCCCACGCGTGCGGGTGTAGGACGAGCCCCCAACAGTTGCCAATGGCACTTCACCGTAGAGACGCTTGCCTTGCACCTGGCCGCCAGCGACGAAGTGGTGACCGCCCCAACCATGGTCTGTCCCATCGCCATTATCGATAACGGTACGGCCAAAGTCAGACGCCGTGAACACGACCACATTATCCCATTCGCCAATCTCAATCATGGCCTCACGGAAGGATGAAATCGCCGCCGCCAATTGAGCATGCAAGCCGCCAATATTGTTGGCCTGATTATTGTGCGTGTCATATCCGCCGGTCGAAATATAGAACATCTGACGCGAGACATTCAGGAATTGCCGGATTTTGATCGTCTCGGCGACATTTTGCATCTGGCTCGAGACCCGGTCTCCTTGGAAGACTGTCGAGAACGGCGTTGCATTTGCCCGGGCTTGCGAAAACTCTTCGGTGTTTTGCACCGCTTTCGCGTTCGAGATGGCGACATCTTGCTCATAGATGCTGCGGCTTTGGAAGTCGTTCTTCGTCAAGAATGCGCGGATTTTGTCGCGCGCCGCATCATCTTCGCTAGAACCGCCCAATATGCCGCGAACGGAATAGAGCGACGGCTCCGTAATGCTCGATCCAACTTTGAACTGATTGACCGATTCACCCGCCAAAAAGACGTCATTTGAGCTGGTCGCAATCGCTGAGAAGATGCGATTCTGGTTCGGCGCTGAGGCGACGACCTGATCCATAAAGCGACCGCCCCATCCGCGGTTCACACCCTCAACCCCAAACGACATCCATGTCGATTGTTGGTCATTGTGCGAGAATAAGCGCTTCGGCAGGATGGCCGTGCCATCATCCATCGCGGCGCGGGTGGTTGGTTCGATCAACGGGCCAACATTCCCAACCACGGCGAGATCGCCGGCTTCGAACATGCTATGCAGAGGCGACAATTCTTGCGGCAAGGCAAACTGGCGACCGCCAAAATCACCTGCATTGTCAAGGTTCATCTGCAACATGTTTGCCAGGTTGCGGGTCGATGTCGCTTGGTTCGAATTATAGGTGTTGAACAGGCCAGGTCGAACGCTGGCGAGTTGATCATATGAGGGTTGGTCATATGGCAGGACTGTATCCGCCCCGTCCATGCCGCCTTTGAGGAAGATACAGACCATGGCCTTGTATCCACCCGTATCGGCAGCCCAGGCTTGATTTAAGCCGAGATTTGTCATTGCGCCGAGGCTGCTCGCGAACCCTGCGGTTCCGAGGCCTTTGAGAACGTGGCGTCGTGAAATGTATGCCATTATATTGCTCCTTCAGACCTACCAGACAACCGCGTAGGACGGTGAGTTGAGAACCAGGGCGATGGCGGTTTGGACCAAGTCTTCTTCGTCCGCCGCTGTGTTTTCCGGAGAATTGGTCCGGATTTGAACCGTGCTGATAATATCAACAATATCGGCTTTTTCTTCATCGCTCATACGACCTGCTGTGAGCAGGTCATCCAGATGGTCGACCAAGGCGGTCGGATCGCTGGCAAGCGCCAACTCCTCGCTATAGTCGGGATCGTAGGTGTCATACGAACTGTCCCGTTTCGGACTGCGATCGAAGGCAAAGTCCGTCATGAAGTTCAGATAACCAACGGCGCTGCCCTCGTTTGAAATCTGGAATTCGGGAACGGTGAGGTCGGCGTTTCCAGAGTTCGTACCCGGTGCGATAAAGCCTGGGCGATAGAAGTTGAACACGGATGGTGAGCTAAACGGTTGTTGACCGAGCCCATCATCGGAGCTGCGCGTATCATCAAGATCGCGCTCATTGCCAGCATCGACATTGCTGATATTGAACGCGCGGGCCCAATGCGCGAAGCGCAGGATCGGCTCGCGGACTTTACCAGACGTGATGGTTCCGTTTGCTGGAGTGTCGTCGAACAAACTCGGCTCGAGCAGAACAGCGGCGAGTGTGGCTTGCAAATCGCCGCGCACTCCGGTGCCGAATTGACGCCCGTTTGAGGCGGCAAAGCTTCCGGTTTCAAACGCTGTCGCGACGCTTTGAATGTAAGCTGGCGATGGGTTCGATTGTGTGAAACGCTGGATCAATTGCCGTGAGATGAACGGCGCAACGTTGGGATGCGCGAAAATCGTGTCGAGCGCGGTATCAATGCTCTCAATGCCCGGCGTGCCAGCAGGAATTGTGGTGCCGAGGAAGGTCTTCTCCAGCGGCGAATGCTGATCGGGGTACATTTGCAGCTGCTGAATATCGCCATCATCTGGGGTGTCCCAGAAATCGTCGCCAGCATAGGAGAGGCCGGTGAACACCCGGGCGAGCCCGATAATGTCGTCATTGGTGTAGGTCTCGATCTGTTGACCTTGGCCATCCAATCTTGGCGTGCCGTCCATATTGAGCTCGATCAAACCAATTGAGAACAGCTGTAGGACTTCGCGCGCATAGTTCTCATCTGGCATGCGTCCGGTATTCTCATCGCCTTTGCGATTGCGTAAATAAGTCAGCCATTCCGCCATGGCCGGCGAATAGGTGACCTCTCGCAGCAGGTCCCGGAAGTTGCCGAAGGCATTGCGGATTAAAATGTCCTGATAATAGGCGCGCATCAGCTGATCATTATCGGCCGAGTCTGAATAAACGACGATTTGGGATAGCGCGAAGGCCATGCGCTGACGCACTTGGTCATTTGCTGTAATGATGTGATCCCAATAAAGCTCGTCGACGCGATCGTTTTCAATGCGTGCATTGGTATCGCGCGGCTGAGCTGCCAGCGTTGGCAGCGTATAAGAGGCGCGTTTAGAAAACTCGCCCGCCAGCCATTCTGACGCATCTTGGCCGGTCAGCGACGAAATATCGGATTTTGATCCGCCAAACGTCGCCAAAGTCAGAAATTGAACAGCTTCGGTTTCGGATTCTACGACCGAAACGGACGTCTGTGGTGTGCCGCCGCTCGTGGTGGTGCCGCCGCCGGTTCCACCGGTCGCACCCGCAGGTGGCACCGATGAATCTCCGCCGCCGCCGCCGCACGATGCCAGTAGTAGGCAAGCGGCAAGCGTTGCCGCCATTCCATTCTTGGATATTGCTCTCATGCTCTCTCGTCCCTCTGGTTCGCATGTCAGCCCGTATGACGCGCTTTTTGCGCATCAAATACCTAAGTCTTCGTAAGGTGGCGGTTATACTTCGGAGCAATTCGTCAACGTCCTGTTAAACAAGACGAAAACAGCTCGGTTTTGAACAAAATTTAATGTTAACAGGGGGCTAGTAAGGTTGATTCTTTTGTAATTATTACAGATTCACAATCATTTTCCCGACCACTTTTCGCGCCAATAAAGCCTTGAATCCCTCGACGGTTTGGTCAAGCGGAATGCAATCATGCACATAGGGTCGGGTTGCCCCTTTTTTAGCCCAGTCCCAAATTTGCTTAACATTCTCGCGGCCGCGTTCGGGAAAGCGGCGGCCATATTCGCCGGCGCGCACCCCAACCACTGAGAACCCTTTAATGAGCGGCATATTGGTCGACACGCTCGCGATCCGGCCCGAAGTGAAGCCGATGACAAGAAGACGGCCGTCAAACCCAATGCAACGCACGCTTTCATCGAACACGTCGCCGCCCACGGGGTCATAAATCACGTCGGCGCCGCGCCCATCAGTGAGCGCTTTGACCTGTTCGCGAAAGCCGTCTTTGGTATTGATCACATGGTCAGCGCCATATGCAGCAACCTGCGCGAGCTTGTCATCGCTGCCACCGGTCGCAATGACCGAGGCGCCCAGTAGCTTCGCAACATCCACCGCGGCCATTCCAACACCGCCGCTGGCGCCATGAATGAGAACCGTTTCGCCGGCTTGCAGACGGCCGCGTCGCACCAAAGCGACATAAGCGGTGATGTAAGCGGCAGAATAGGACGCCGCTTCTTCGAATGAGAAATTACCGGGTTTTGCTTGCAACCCATCGGCGGCCACCGCGGCATATTCTGCAAAGCCGCCAAACCGGGCGCCGCCGCAGACATCATCGCCAATGGCGAACTCTGTAACGCCTTCACCGAGAGCTGCGACGGTACCTGCGATGTCCATACCGGGTGTGAAAGGCGGGTCGAGCTTGAGTTGATACTTGCCTTGGCACAGCAAAATGTCGGGGAAATTGATGCTCGTCGCCCGCACTTTGATCAAGACCTGCCCAGGTGCCGGGGTTGGGGGCTCGACGTCTCGGATCTCGATGCCGGACAGATCGTCGGTGAGTTTATGGCAAACCAGCGCGCGCATTAGAGTTTGTCATACGCCTCGCGCACAAAACCCGCTATCTCCAAACAGGCGCTTCGTGCGGCCGGGCTGACGCCGGTAAAGGCGGTAAACCCATGCGCGAGATGATCATAGCATTTGAAGGTGACGGGGACCCCCGCCGCTTTAAGTTTTTCGGCATAAGCAGCACCGTCATCGACCAATGGGTCGAACCCTGCGGTTGTGATGATCGCGGGCGGTAAGCCCTCAAGCCGGGCTTCCAGCGCAGGCGAGAGCAGCACATTAGATCGATCAAAGCCATCGGGCAGATATTGCTGCATGAACCATTGCATCGTGTCAGTCGAAAGCGGGTAGGTATCGCCATAGGTGGTCGCTGACTCGAATTCGGTGACCAGATCTGTCGCCGGATAGATGAGCAGCTGAAGATCAGGCTTAGGCAAGCCGCGCCGGGTAGCTTCCTGGGCGATGATCGCGCTGAAATTGCCGCCCATACTGTCGCCGCCAATCGCCGCCCGGCCCGACGGGGCGCCATACTCGGCGGCGTTCTTGAGCGTCCATTCATAGGCCGCCAAACAGTCTTCCAAGCCAGCCGGAAACTTGTGTTGCGGCGCCAAGCGATAATCGACCGAAATGACCGGGCATTTCGCCATCTTGGCGAGCATGCTGCAAAAGGCGTGGCAGGACTCAATATCCAAAATGACGCCGCCCCCCATATGCCAATAGGCCATCATCGGCGCGTCCGGGTCTTGATCGAGCGGGCGATAGAGCCGCACTGGGATGTCGTTTAGACCTTGGCCGGGAATGGTCAGGTCTTCAAAGGACACGCCAGGTTCAGGCGCGGCGGCGAACATTGCCAGCCCTTCAATCGCTGCGGCTTGCGCGACCTCTGGTTCAAGCGACGACATTGGCGGTTGTTTCGCAGCGCCATGCGCAATGAATTGAAAGTTTGGGTCGAGCGTTCGCCCGCCAATCTCGAGGGGCGTGCCGCCCGCCATTTTGACTTTCCAACTCGCCGGTAGCTTCAAAAGCAGCTTGGCGATTGTCGCTTGCAAGCTCATCGCAGCGACCCTCCCAATATTATCTATTTGAGGTTTAGTCTGGCCTAGCGGGCAGATTTGGCAAGCGTTTCGATGCCTGCCAGCATCAGATTTTTGGCAAATTCAGTGGCTTCCGTCGCGTCGACGGGACGTCGTGTCAGCATATGATCGCCCATTTCGCGGGCAATGCCGATTGCGGCCGCCGTGACATATTCAAGATCCAAATGTTCCAGGCCGATTTTTTCCATCACGATTTCTAAGTCGGCGCGGATTTCTTGCGACACAGTTTGCATTTCCGGGGTGTCAATGCGCACGCCGATCAGGCTCATATGCGGCATACCATCTTCAATCGCGGCACCATTCTCGTCGGCCAGGAAATGAAAATAAGCGCCATAAGCCGCGCTCAGATAGTCCTCTAAGTCCTTGGCTTCTTCGCGTACGGTCTGGAGCAAGGGACGGAAGCGTTTGACGCTATCATTCGCGATTGCTTCGAAGACTTCCTCTTTGGATTTGAAATAATTGTAAAACGTTCCGCTGGCCAAATCGGTCTCGCGAATAATGTCGCGGATATTGGCCGCATCATAGCCGATCCGAGCAAATACGGCGCGCGCTGCATCTAAAATCGCTTGGCGATTGGCCTCTTTGGCAAGGGCGCGTTTGCCTTGTCTGACGGGGGCTTCGGCAGTTGTGGCCATAGAATCTCTTTGCTTAGAACTGGTCTGACTTGTTCAGATTGGTGACGGAACGTCAACTTTTAAGTTGCAGTGCAGTGTCGATCCGCACGCGGCGTCGAACGGTGAGAAAGACCCCCCAAAGCGCGCGTAACCCGATCAGCGCCAAAATGCCCCACATCGGCTCGCCGATCGCCGCCATGGCGAACGCGCCCGCAAAGATGCCGATATGCAGCACGATGATCCGCCCATATGGCGCTTCCATCTCTTTTTCGATACTGGTCTCGCGATACTCGCCGCGGACAATGAAGTCTTGAAAGAATAAGAAGATTTGCAGCGCGATAATAGCGAGCACGAAAGTCGGCATACTATTGCCGGACAAAAGCGCTTCCTCAACCAGGCCCCAAGGTGTCGGGAAGTCCATATCGCTGGCATCGCTATTCATTTTGGCGAACACGCTGACAAAGACACCATGGACGAAACAGAACATGCCATAATGGACGACGAAAAACGGGCCGACAAAGGCCATGCCAATCAGACCAACGGGGCTGTCTTTAACGCTCGTGGCGGTCATTTTGGCGAGCGTGACGGCGCCAATGATGAGATTTTCCAACCAGTATAAGAAGACCAGCGGCGCGGCGCCCCATCCCAGCGTTAGCACCGCCCAGATCGGGAACAGGTCAACCGCGAGGATCGCCCACGCCACAGGGTCCCGATAGGTTCGGGCAAGCGCATTTGGATCTAGAAAATTTAGCACGCGATCGATCCCCTAGATCAGCTTAGATCATCCAAGCCAGTCCAGCGCGGAAAGTCTAGCGGGTTACGGGCTTGCAGCCCCCAAGACTTTTGCGGCGTATTATAATCGCCCGTCAGAACCTCATAATGCAGATGGATCGCAGTGGCATTGCCGGTCTCACCCATCTTCCCCAAAGGCTGACCGAAGCCAATGGTTTGGCCGGGCGCCAATCCGGTCTGAAAACGCGACAAATGCGCGTAGCGCGTATAGACGCCATTGCCGTGCCCGATCAGAACTTGATTGCCGAACCCGGTTTGTTGGCTGACTTCGAGGATGCGACCCGGCGCGGCAGAATAGATCGTTCCGGCAGGTTTAGACTGCAAATCAATGCCCTTATGCATCGTGCCAAACCTCGGGCCGAAGCCAGATGTCATGCAGGCATTATTGACCGGCGCCGCAGCGAGGATAACGCCATTCGCGACGATTAGCGGATGATAGGTCAGAATACGTCCTGAACGATCTGTGTTCGGCCGGTTCGCGAAAGACGGCGTGCAGGCATAGAGATAAAAATCAGGCTGAAACGGACCTTGTGCGGCTTGCGGGCTCGAAACGGGCGATGTGGCGGGCGGATAATAGACGGTTGGCGGCGGCGACGCGCATGCGAACAGACCGGCAAATGATAGTCCGGCGATCAGTCTTCGCATGAGGGTCCTCCTAATCGGTTAGGCCGTAACGCGGGCGCGCTTTCGGCCTTTTTCGATTTCCTGCATCAGGTCCCTAACATATGTGTTAAAATCGACCTGCATGGTGTGCCGCGCAGCCTGGTAGAAATGGCCCATATGGGTTTTCTCATCAGCCTCGATGACCCGGTCCATTTCAGCAGCGTTTGGCCATTCATATTCGCCAGTCAGCGCCGCCACCACGAGCTTAGATTGCTGCTCGGCGAAGTTAACCAGGGTCGGCAAAGGCTGCGCCAATGCGAGGAAAAACAAAGTCTCATAGCCGGGTTTGACCATGCGCTTAAACAGCGGAAACCGGTTCTCGTTTGGGGTGAGTTCGGGATCGCTAAAGAACGGGAAAGAAACTTTATAGCCGGTCGCCCAGACAATCGCGTCAATCGCTTCAACTGTGCCATCTGTGAAGATAACGGTATTCTGTTCGAACCGCTCAATCGCCCCTTTGGCGGTGATATCGCCGCAGCCGACGCGAGTTAAAAACTCGCCTGATACGGATGGATGCGCATCGAGCGGTTCATGATCGGGTTTTGGCAGACCATATGCTTCTGGATTGCCAATTTCTTTCTTGATCTTGGAGCGGGCCAAAGCGCGTCCGACGCTCATTGGCATCCAACTTGGCAGAATGGCTTTGTCAGCCGGTTGCCCGCCCAAATATTTCGGCAAGACCCAGACGCCGCGGCGCATTGAGATGATCAGCTTTTCCGCGATCGGGCGCTGTGACAACTCGGATGAAATATCCATCGCAGAATTGCCAGCGCCGACAACGAGGACCCGCTTGCCGCGAAAATCGTAAGGCTCAAACGGATCTTCATAATGGTGACTATGGATCTGATAGCCAGCGAACGTGTCCTGACCCGAATACTCGTCGGGTGTGCGCGGGTCCCAATGGTGACCATTGCCGACCATCACCCATTGATAGGTTCGGGTTTCGCCCGTTGAAAGCGTGACATCCCAATCGCCATCGGCCCGGCGGACCACTTGATCAACGCTGGTCTTGAACGTGATTGTCTCCCGCAGGCCAAAATGATCGACATAGTCCTGAAAGTATTGCAGCAGCTGGCTGTGATGCGGGAAGTCCGGCCAATCTTCAGGAACTGGGAAATCCTCAAAGGCGAGACGCCATTTCGACGTATCAATGTGCAAGCTTTGATAGCATGAGGATTTGCCGTTCGGATTTTTATAATACCAATTGCCGCCAATATTGTCCGACATTTCGAAACAGTCATAGGCGATGCCGTGATCTTTTAAGCGCTTGGCCATGGTGAACCCACTGCACCCCGCGCCAATGATACAGGCTTTCCCGGCCTTTGCGGCATCGAATGCCATGTTTATTCCTCCCGTGACGTCATTGGTTTATCGCGATCGTCAGATGGTATAACCGCTAACGTAAACGTCAATTTTAAAACGGGTCATCATGGACGAGAGCATTGCCAGCTTAGACAAACGGATCGCTCTTATGCGCGAACATATGGATGAGATGACGCAAGTCGTTCCGTGGGCAAAAGAGACCGGGTTTAAAGTCACCCGGGTCGAACGCGGCCATGTCTGGGGGTTGCAACCGTTTGCCGAGCATTTGATCGGCGATATTGAAGCGCGCGTCGTGCATGGCGGCGTGATCACGACGCTCTTGGACAATTTGAGCGGCATGGCTTGCGCGGCATCCTTAGAAGAGTTTCGGTTTGTTGCGACCCTTGATCTGCGCATTGACTATATGCGGCCGGCCGATAGTGGCCGCGGCATTATCGGTGAAGCTGAATGCTACCACGTCACCAAATCCGTCGCATTTACACGTGCTTGGGCCTATCATGAGACGCGTGACAAAGTGATTGCCACAGCTCAAGGCGCGTTCGCGATCAATCAACCCCGCCCGAAAGCCAGTCTCGGAGTACCAGAATGAGCGAGTCTCTTACCCGCGGCGAACAGCTCGAAGGCTTTATGGCGCATGTCCCGATCTTCCAAACCCTCGGGATGCGCTGCGATGTTAAAGGCGACGACATGACCACGGTCTTGCCGTTTCAAGACAAGCTCATCGGCAATTTCACCATTAAAGCGCTGCATGGCGGCGCGATTGGAACCTTTTTAGAAATGACCGCCATGGCGCAGCTTTATCTGGTCTCAGACTCAGAGCGTCCGGCGCGTACGATCAACATTACTGTCGATTATTTGCGACAAGGCAAAGCCGAGGACCTTTATGGCCGAGCCCGTGTCATCAAGCTTGGTCGGCGCATGGCCTCCGTGACTGCAGAAGCCTGGCAAAGTGAACGCGACAAGCCGGTGGCGGCCCTGCATGGTCATTTCTTGCTCGAACGCACTAGCGGTGACGCCGCAAAGGCCTAAATGGCAGGGCGTGCTGCCAATCATTCATCATCCCGATTATGACGCCGCGAGTGTTCGCGATGATCATCGCTTTCCGATGCGCAAATATTCTTTGGTTGCGGAGCTTCTAAAGCAGCAAGGCTTTGTCTTTGAGCAACCTCGCCATGCCAGCCAAGTTGCGCTCGAGCGAGCACATGATCCAAATTATGTGCAGGATGTCCTAACCAGCGCGCTGAACGCCAAAGCGGCCCGCCGGGTTGGATTTGAAATGACCCCCGCCATTGCGGCGCGGACGCGCGCGTCAGTTGGCGGCACAGAGCGAGCGGCGCGGCGCGCTTTAGAGACGGGGCGCGCGGTCAATCTGGCGGGCGGCAGCCATCATGCGGACTATCATGGCGGCGCAGGCTTTTGCGTCTTCAATGATGTGGCGGTCGCAGCGCTGGCGCTTCTGGATGATGAGACGATCCAACGGACTGCGGTGATTGATCTCGATGTTCATCATGGCGACGGCACCGCTTTGATCTTTGCCGATGACCCGCGCGTATTCACGGCGTCATTGCACTGCGAAGACAATTGGCCGCGCACCAAGCCGCCGTCTGATCTCGACATAGGCTTGACCCGGATGACGGAAGATCAAGCCTATCTCGCGGCGACTGAACGATTGGTCGAAGAGACCCTGACCCGGGCCAAACCAGACCTTGTATTTTACAATGCAGGGGTCGATCCGCACGCGGATGATCGCTTGGGATTGCTCAGTCTCAGTGATCAGGGACTGCAATCGCGCGAGCGTCTCGTCATCCACGCCTGTGCGAACAGAAACATCCCCATCATTGGCGTGCTTGGCGGCGGATATAGCAAAGATCCCCGCGCGGTCGCGACGCGCCACACTTTTTTGGTCCATGCGATGTCTGAAACGGCTTAATTGCGCTTTCTGGTCGCTTGTTTCTTGACGCGAACCCTTAGAGGATAGTGCCATGTCTGGTTTCCCGTTAGCGTCCTCTTCAGCCTCCTTAGACCATGCGCGCGCGCTGTTGCAGCGCATTTACGGCTATGAAGACTTCCGGGGTTTGCAACCGGATGTGATCAGCGACATTATGGCCGGGCGCGACGCGCTGGCTGTGTTGCCGACGGGCGGCGGGAAATCGCTCTGTTATCAAATCCCGTCCATCTTACGAGACGGGGTCGGCTTAATCGTGTCGCCGCTGATTGCCCTAATGTCGGATCAAGTGGATGCGTTGAAAGCCCTCGGTGTGCGCGCTGAGCGACTCGACTCCTCGATGCCGTATGAGGAGCGCGTTGCCGCTCTAAAGGCTGCACATGCAGGTGAAATGGACATGCTCTATGTGTCGCCAGAAGGATTGTCGGGGAGCTTATTGTCCGCCCTTTCAAACCTCAAAGTCTCTTTGATTGCGGTGGATGAAGCCCACTGTGTGAGCCAATGGGGTCACGATTTTCGCCCGGATTACCGTGCGCTCGGCCGATTGAAGCAAGCCTTCCCCGGGGTGCCGCGTTTGGCGGTCACCGCAACTGCGGATGCCCGTACACGCGCCGATATTCTAAAACAGCTTGATCTGACCGAGCCTGCCTTGCACGTCGCGAGCTTTGACCGCCCGAACCTGACCCTGAACGCGGAGCCGAAAACCGGCAATAAAGCCGATCGCTTGGTCAGCTTGATCCGAACCTATAAAGGCAATAGCGGCATCGTTTATGCGGCAACCCGCAAAGGGACTGAACAATTGGCCGAAGCGTTGGAGCGAAACGGCATCGCTGCTCTGGCCTATCATGCCGGTTTGGCGGCGGAAGATCGCGCGCAGCGTCAGCGTCGGTTTTTGCTAGAAGATGGGCTGGTTATGTGCGCCACCGTTGCCTTTGGCATGGGCGTGGACAAACCTGATGTGCGCTTTGTCATCCATGCAGATCCGCCAAAGACGCTTGAAGCCTATTGGCAGGAGGTTGGCCGCGCCGGACGCGATGGAGAACCAGCCGAGGGGGTCGCGCTATTCGGACCGGCAGATCTGCGCCGCAGCTTGATGTGGAGCTATGAGAGCGACGCTGAAGAAGCGATCAAACGAGTTCAGATCAGCAAAACACGCCAACTGTTCGCGTTTTTGAATGGCGACCAATGCCGTCGCCAAGCGGTGCGCCATTATTTCGGGGAGACCGACGCAGAGCCGTGCGGGGTGTGTGACAATTGCCAACCTGATGAAAGCGATCATGTCGACGTGACGCGCTGGGCGCAAATGGCGGTCTCGGCGGTTCTGCGCTGCGGGCAGAAAATTGGGCGAGGGCGTTTGGTTTTGCATTTATTGGGTCAAGCCAAAGACGGATTTGACGAGGATTTAGCGCGCCAATCGACCTATGGCATCGGAGAGGATTTGCCGAAGTCTGGTTGGAATGCAGTGTTCGACGAGTTGCTCTTTGCCGGCCTTTTGGCCGAAGGCGGTGAAGTCACGCGGCCTTACATTTTTGTCCCGGACAATGACGTTGCCAAAGCCTTGTTCAAAGGTGAGCGTGAGGTCTATTTGAAAACAGACCCGAGTGTGCGCCGCACCCGAAAACGGGCCAGCAAAACCGCGAGTGCGGCCTATAGCGAGCTCTCAAATCAGGATCGCGATCTGTTCGATCTGTTGCGCAACTGGCGGGTTGAAATGGCCAAGGCCAAAGGTGTTCCACCATATGTCATCTTTCATGATCGAACCCTGGCCGCGATCGCCATGCAGCGGCCAACCGATCTTGTCGAGTTGCTACAAATCAGCGGTGTCGGTGAGAAAAAAGCCGGGAGCTATGGCGAGGATATCGCTCGCATCGTGAAAGACGCGGCATAAGTGCATAGCTGGCGTCCCGCTGACATTCTGATCGCTTCAAGATAAAGCGCCTGGATGGAGACCTCATCCCTCTCTCACGCGCGTGTTTTGCGGCTCGCTCTCCCGGTCATGCTGGCCCAGGCCGCGATCGCTGCGACGGGTGTCGTCGATACGGCTGTGATGGGTCTTTATGGCGACAAGTCTGATCTTGCGGCTGTGGGCATTGCCAGCGTCGCGTTCAGCTTCATCTATTGGGGGTTTGGCTTTCTGCGCATGTCGACGACGGGGCTCGTGGCGCAAGCCATCGGGCGCGATGATGCGGCTGCGGCGCGGGCCACGCTACACCGGGGATTGCTCATCGGAGCGGCATTTGGAGTGAGTATCTTGCTGCTCTCCCCGCTCATGCGGGCCTTGGTCTTTTCACCCTTTGGCGCAGAGCCGGATGTGGTGGCGCTTGCGGACGGATACTTTGAGGCCCGTGTCTGGGGCGCTCCTGCTTTGCTCACCCAATATGCGATTACCGGCTGGTTGCTCGGCACGGGTCGAACCAGCGCGCTATTGGCGATGCAAATCGTCATGAATGGCGTAAACATTTTGCTGGATGTCTGGTTCGTCGCCGGACTGGGGTGGGGACCAGCCGGGATTGGGGCAGGCACTGCAATCGCGGAGTGGGTCGCGCTCGCCTTCGGATTGGTGCTGATCTGGCCGGCGCTCAAGCGCCAGGCGGGTCTGCTTGATCGCGGCGCCTTAATGGCGCTTTTCACGGCCAATCGCGACATCCTCATTCGCACACTCGCGCTGTTATTCTGCTTTGCTTGGTTTGTTCGGTCCGGCGCGCAAATGGGCACAGCGCAATTGGCGGGCAATGAAGTCTTGTTGCAGTTCATCACCGTGGCGGCCTTTGTCTTGGATGGATTTGCCTTTGTCGCTGAGAAAGAAGTCGGCGAGGCCTATGGCGCGCGCAATGTCGAGCGTTTGCGCCGGGCAATGCGGGTAACGAGCGATCTCGCGCTCGGCTTTGGCGTTCTCATCAGTGCGCTCTATTTGTTCGGCGGGGCCGCGATTATCTCGCAATTTGTGACTGATTTGGATGCGCGCGCGGCGGCTTTGGCTTTCCTTCCATATTGCGCCGCGGTGCCCTTGATTGGCGTTGCGGCGTTTCAGCTCGATGGGTTTTTCCTCGGCGCGACCCAAGGGCGGGCGATGCGCAATGCAGGCCTGGTGGCGACGGTTGCCTATGTCGCTTTGGATCTCGCGCTGCGACCGCAATTTGGAAATACCGGCGTCTGGCTCGCCTTCTTAGGCATGTACGTCTTCCGCGCTTTGGCCTTGGGTTTTTATGTGCCCAGCCTTATCCGCGCGACGGCAGATCCGCACCAATCGCCGCCTCGACCGAGCTAAAGCCATCGGCTTTTAGGCATTCAGCGAGGTCTGCATTGATTTTGGCGATCAATCCTGCGCCATTATAGATCAGGGCTGAGTAAAGCTGGATCGCATGGGCACCGGCCCGGATTTTGGCATATGCGTCAGCGCCGGACGCGACCCCCCCGCAGCCAATCAAATCGAAAGTGCCGCCGAGCTCAGATGCGACCTGGCGCAGCAAGTGTGTCGATTTTTCGAACAAAGGCGTGCCGGACAGGCCGCCATTTTCAGAGGCCGCGGCGCTGTTCAAATCTGCGGGTCGATCCAGCGTGGTGTTAGAGATGATCAGACCGGCCAGCCATTCGCCATGCGTGCGCACCGTTTCAATGACGCCGCTCAGATCTGACATGCTAAGATCCGGCGCCAGTTTCAAGAAAACCGGCCGATCGCCGCCGCCTGCCTCTACGCGCGCGGCCGCATGCGCTGCGTGGCATCTTGAAAGCAGTTCCTGCAGCGCCGATTGGCTTTGAAGCCCACGCAAACCGGGGGTGTTGGGGCTGGATATGTTGATCGTTATATAGCTGCAGACGGGATAAACGGCGGCGATCCCGATCTCATAATCTGCGATAAAGTCCGCGCTGTCTTTATTGGCCCCGACATTGGCGCCAACTGGGCAGGTTGCCTGGGCCGGTGTGCGGCGGAGGCGACGAACGAAATAGTCGAGCCCGTGATTGTTAAAGCCGAGCCGATTGATAACCCCTTGATCCTGTTTAAGGCGAAACACGCGCGGTTTTGGATTCCCGGGTTGCGGCTTCGGAGTAACGGTGCCGCATTCAACAAAGCCGAAGCCAAATCGCGCCATTGGGCGGTGCACGTCCGCATTCTTGTCAAAACCAGCGGCCAATCCAATCGGATTGGCGAAGCGCAATCCCGACTTTGGCAGCGTGACCGGGATGTCCCATTGGTACGGCGATACTTTCGGCAGGCCGATGCCAAGTTTGAGCCCTTGAAGGGTCGCCGTGTGCGCCGCTTCGGGCGGAAGCTTTTTGACAAAAGGGAGGGCGAGATCAGGTAGGCTCATGCATCAATATCAGGCGGCAATTGCGGTATGCCGTGTTGATTCAAGCTAAGAGTCCAGACGCGCTCGGCGGCATCGGGTCGAAGTGGCGCATAAAGATGCGGGAAGAGTTGCCCGCCCCGACTTTCTTCCCAGCGAATCGGGCCGCTCATGTGCTCTGCAATATATTCGAGCAAGCGCACCTCAGGCGCTCCTGCATAGTGCAAGGCCAACGTTTCGGCGACTTGCGCGCGCGTCGAAAGATGCACATAGCCATCTCCCTCGTCGAGTGCCGTTTCTGTGTGGCCAACTTGCTCGGCATGCGCCCAGTCCGAGGCGCCCAGTATTTTATAGACTCGCGTCTTTTGCAGCATCACCATAACGGCGTCTTCACCCTTTTTCTCGCTAGAATGCAAGCTCATTGCGCCGCAGAGTTGTTGCGACAACAGTCCTATGGTACCCAACATCCCGTTTGACACCGTAAACGTCGGGACCAGCGCACATGCGACATGGGGACATATGGCGGGGCCTGGACGAGCTAGCAGCAAGACATGGTTTGTCGACATCTGGGCTCGCAAAACGCGCTGGGCTGGATGCGACCGCCTTCAATAAGTCAAAACGCATGGCAAGAGACGGGCGTCCACGTTGGCCGTCAACAGAAAGCCTCGCCTTGGCTCTGGCGGCAGTTGAATCCAATTTAATCGAGTTTGCAGCCCTGATTGCGGGGCAAAGCAGCGGGGTCTTGCCGTCTTTGCGATTAGATGAGGCCGATCGCGCCCACATCATCGATAGTGATGGCGTTTTAAGCGCGACGTCTGACACTGACATTCGATGGGTGGATGAAACGCTCCACGCGGACACGTTTATATTGGAGGTTTCGACCGACGCGCTTGCGCCAGCCTATAAGGCCGGGGAACGGGTCATTGTTTCCCCTCAGGCGGAGATCAAAATCGGTGACCGGGCCCTGCTGAAATTACTGACCGGGCAGCTGGTAATTGCCAAGCGTCAGCCCGCTGCAGGCCTGATAGCTGAGCCCGCGTGGCAGCGCCTTTCAGGGGATCTCGGACTCGTTTCAAACGCAAAAATTGTCTGGGCGTTTCGGATCTTGTGGCTTAGCCAATAGATATTGGGCAGATGTCTTTTTTTCGACAAACAATCCAGAAATACGCTTGCACCCCGAGCAGGTATTGTGAAAGGACTTCGCGCCATGGATTGGGATAAACTCAAGTCTTTTCATGCCGCTGCTGAAGCTGGCAGTCTCACCGCCGCAGGCGAACGCTTGGGGATTTCGCAATCTGCGGTCTCTCGCCAGATTGCCGCGCTGGAAGAGCAATTGGGCGTGTCTTTGTTTCAACGCCACGCGCGCGGTCTCGTTTTGACCGATTCTGGGCATACACTGCACCGGTCCACGGTGGATATGGCCACCGCTGCGCAAGGGGCGAGCGCCGCGCTGCGAGATCAGCAGGACATTGCCCAAGGCGAACTGATCGTAACAGCTCCAGTGGCGTTCGGATCGACCTGGCTCGTGCCACGTCTTGGCGGTTTCGTCGAGCAAAACCCTGAAATGCGGATCGACCTGCGCCTCGATGATGGCGAGCATTATGATTTGCTGAAATTGGAAGCCGAATGTGCCATTCGACTTTGGGCGGCCGACAAAGCTGATCTCATTCAGCGCAAACTGGCAACCGTGGCGACCAATCTTTACGCGTCGCCTGAATACATCAAGCAATATGGCATGCCACGCACGCCGCAGGATCTCGATAATCACCGGATCATCGGTTATGGTCTGGCCGATAGTCCGATCAGAGCGATGAGCTTTGCCGCGCGGGTCGGTCGTGATGATGCAGAACCGCGCCAAGCCGGGCTGACGGTCAATAATGTCCCGGCCATGCTGCGGGCGGTTGAATCCGGTCTCGGTATTGCGGATTTGCCGGATTACATGGTCAGCGCCGTGCCGCGATTGGTTCGCGTATTGGAAGACTTCACGGGACCGAGTTTCGACATGTATTTTGTCTATCCGAGCGATCTCAAACGCTCGAAACGGATCGGAGCGTTTCGAGACTTTCTGACGCACGAGGTTGAATCGTATCGACTTTCTTCGCCGCGTTGAGGGATTTAGCCGTTCGTCAACTTATGCGAGATCGCATGCAAAAATTGCAAACCCGCATGTTGTTTTTACAATCAAAAGGCCCATATTGCTGCCTGTGTTTTGGTTCTGGACACTTCCCAATCATTCCTCCGATTGGGCGTTTCCTCCCCCAGACAGAACCACACTTATAGGCCTGGCTGCGTTTCGCGCCGGGCCTTTTTTTATGCGGTTTCGTGCTCCCTAAAGTCTCGTCTTCACAACTAAAACGGCACGCCATCATCGCGCTCACCAGACCCGCCCGGTGCGAGACCGGCAAAATCAAACACGCGCGGATCGTGCAAATGGCTTGGCCGCACGGTGGCCAGGGCGTGCGCCATGACTTGCCGGACGCCGGGTTTTTTCTGTTCCCATTCATTCAGCATCTGTTTCATGGCGACGCGCTGCAAGCCGTCTTGTGAGCCACACAGATTGCAGGGAATGATCGGGAATTGCATCGCGGCGGAGAATTTTTCGAGATCGGCCTCAGCACTCGTAATCAGGGGGCGGAGCACCATCACATCGCCTTCATCATTCAAGAGCTTGGGCGGCATCGCCGCGAGCCGACCACCATGCACGAGATTCATCATGAACGTCTCAAGCGCATCATCGCGGTGATGGCCCAGAACAATCGCGTCGCAGCCCTCTTCGCGTGCAATGCGATAAAGAATGCCGCGCCGCAAGCGCGAGCACAGCGCGCAGAAGGTGCGGTCTTCAGAGATTTTGTCGGTGACGATAGAATAGGTGTCTTCGGTCTCGATCCGGTAATCAACACCCAGTCTGTTCAGCCAGTCCGGTAAAACATGTTTAGGAAAACCCGGTTGCCCCTGATCGAGATTGCAAGCCAGCAGATCGACCGGCAGAGCGCCTTGCCATTGCAAGTCGAGCAAGACGGTCAGCAGTCCATAACTGTCTTTACCCCCGGAAAGACAGACCAACCATTTCGGGCGCTTGTCTGAGCTGCGATCGATAAAGCCATATTGGTCAATCACCTGCAGGACGTTGCGCGCCAGGCGCTTGCGCAGCTTTTTGAAGCCGACGGTTTTGGGCACATCTGAAAAGATAGGCGGGACAGCTGAAAAAGGCGCGGTATCAGGCATATCTGTGCCTATGCCATGGTAAGGGTGGGCAACTCAAGGTGTTCGCAGGCTTATCACCGAAGGAAAATGGAAAAGCCGAAGCCGGTTGCCGAAACCGATAGATGGGCGCTGCTTTTAACAAATGCCGCGATTATGCGGCTTTTCCGCTTTTATCATAATATTCGTGCGCGCTCATCCTGGTCTTTTTCGCTTCGGCTTTTGCGTCCGTCACAGATTTGACCTCCGCGGAAGGTTTCGGCGCATCATTGAGACCATAATAGTCTTTGGCGCTCATCCAGCCGCTGCGGAGACTGGCATGATTGGGGGCGTCTTCGTCATCGCGCGGCTTCAGCATATTGTTCAATTTCGGCTTATACTTGCGGATCAGGTCTTCTTCGATTTTTTGCCGCTTGTTTTCGGAGCGGATGCACAAATAATGACGTTCAGAGGCGCCCTTTTTTCGCGCCTCTTCCCACCGTTCATGATCGTCGAGGCGGCTCTGCAGGTTGGACGCTTTGCCAATATAGATGGGCTTTAAGAAGAAGAAAAAGGTCCGGCGAACCATGACATATATCCCGCCAGCATCGGGCAGGGCTTCGATCGATTTAGTGATCTTAAAGCGGTAGCGCCGACTCGTTTCCCCGCGCCAAACATGCCAACCATACGGGATCATGAGCCGTCTCCATCCAATAAAGGTTAATAAAAAACGCTAATTGGTTAAGGTTTCGCTAAGCATAGCCTTTCGGACCGGCGCAAAACTGGCGCGGTGGATGGGACACGGGCCAAATCGCTGCAAGGCTTCAGCGTGAATGGCGGTCCCATAGCCTTTATGTCCGGCAAATCCATAGGCTGGGAAGTCCTTATCATAGGCCACCATTAGCCGATCTCGCTCGGTTTTCGCGAGGATGGATGCGGCTGAAATCGCCGGTTCCTTCTGATCACCTTTGACAATCGCCTCTGCCGGCGCTGGAAGCTCGGCGGGTAAAGCATTGCCATCTATGAGGAGTTGGCTTGGCACGATCCCAAGCCCGGTAATCGCACGCTGCATCGCCAGAAACGTCGCCTCGCGAATATTGAGCGCATCAATCTCGCTTGGATCGGCATGAGCGATGCACCAATAGGCCGCGTTGGCTTTTATTTCGGGCTCTAAGGCGAAGCGTTTCTTTTCACTGAGCTTTTTTGAATCGGCCAGCCCTGGAATAATCCTGTCTGGATCAAGGATCACAGCCGCGGCGGTGACCGGCCCCGCCCAAGGGCCGCGCCCGGCCTCGTCTACGCCGCAGATCAGGTCTATGTGTGTCATACGAAGACCCAAACTATGATTCTGAGAGAGTGCGCTATGACCGAACCGTATGTGATTGAAATGTCTGAGACGGGCGGCGTCGATGTGTTGACCCAAGTCGCGCGGCCTCCACGCGCGCCGGGACCGGGCGAAGCCTTAATTCGCCAGACCGCATCAGGTCTCAACTTTATCGACACGTATCACCGAACCGGACTTTATCCGGTAAAACTGCCCTTCGTTCCTGGAACGGAAGGCGCGGGCAAAGTTGAAGCGATTGGCGAGGGTGTGACCGATCTAGCGGTTGGGGACCGAGTCGCTTATCTTGGCATGGGCACGTATTCGACACACTTTACCGGTGCCGCCGCCCGCATGTTGAAACTCCCAGACGGCGTCAGCGAACAGGAGGCCGCAGCCGTCCTGCTCAAAGGTCTCACCGCTTGGATGCTGCTCTTTGAGGTTCGCCGCGCATCGCCGGGCGAGACGGCTTTGATCTGGGCGCCGGTCGGCGGAGTTGGGTCTTTGCTGGTGCCATGGGCGACCTCGCTCGGGGTTCGTGTGATTGCAGTCACGTCGAGTGAAGACAAAGCCGCACGGGCAAAAGCGCTTGGCGCGGACGCTACGGTGCTATCATCTGCTGATGTCGCGAGCGAGGTGCGGGCGCTGACCGATGGCGTTGGGGTCGATGTCTCTTATGACAGTGTCGGTAAATCATCCGCAGACGCCTCGCTCAATAGCTTAAAGTTTCGCGGTTGGTGGGTCAGCTATGGCAACGCATCTGGCGCGGCGGATCCGATTGCGCCGGGGCTGCTTGGCGCGAAAGGCTCGCTCGTCTTGACGCGGCCCGGCTTGTTTAACTTTATCGCAGATGATGAGAGCTTGCGGCGCGGCGCTGCAGCTCTGTTTGGAGCGTTGCGGGCCGGCACGCTCAAAGCGCAAATCGGGCAGAGCTTTGCTTTGAGCGATGTTGCAGAGGCGCATCGCGCGCTGGAAAGCGGCACAACCGTCGGCGCGACGCTGCTTTTGCCGTAAATGAGGTCAGTCTAGCGCTCTTCGACAGGATCAAGCTCTAAGAGCAAAGCCGGATCAATGTAAAAGTCTTTGCCGCGATCCTCGCTGCGCTGATTGCGCCACTTAACGGCCCAATGCAGGTGCGGCCCTGTGGTGCGGCCAGTATTGCCACTGGCGCCAAGGCGTTGACCGGTTTCGACGCGATCCCCGGCTTCGACCTCGACCGAGGACATATGTAGAAAGACCGATACAAGGCCGTCGCCATGATCCAGAAAAACCGTTCCGCCTTCATAATACAGGTCAGGATCGCCGAGCGTCACCGTTCCGGCGGCAGGGGCGACGATCTCCGTGCCAACCGGGATTGCAATATCATAGCCACGATGAACCGACGTGCTCTCGCAAGGCGCTCCGTCCTTACCGACGCCGATATATTTCCGGGCCGGTCCAAAGGGCGATGAGGACGGACCGGCGGAGGGGCGGATAAATCCGGCGCGCGCGCCTTGTCCGTCATGAAAGGTCTTAAACGCACCCTGCTTTTTGACCCAACTGCGCCCGGCATGGGCCTTTTGTGCCTCGGTACGGGCATCGACTTTGTCGCAATCCAATCCCGTAATCGTTCGGAACGGATCATCGCGCGCGGTCAGGGTAAGTGTGATCGGGGCCGCCCATCCATCTTTGTCGGTGATCAGCACCTCTAAGGCTTCGGTTCGGCGCAGGCCAATTGTCGCAAGGCCGTCTTCAGCCGTTTCGACCTCTCGCATCGCTTCGCCTTTGGCGCCTGATACGACCAATGTGCTGCCGGGCGGGGCGGTGCAGAATAGCAATCCCCCTTGCACGGCCTGCCCTGTACAAGCAATAGAGACGTTCTCTGCGGTGACCGGCGCAGGCAGGCCGAACCAGAAGAGGCCGACCAGCAACCAGTCTCTCAGAAACATTTAAGCGGGCTCCACCATCCGGCTCGCGGCGGCAGCGGCGTCAATATAAGCCTCTTGCAAATCAACGCTCCAATAGCGCAAAGCGGCGAGCGGGATCTTTCGGTCAGTCACGGCGCATATCACGTAATCCCCAGGACTTAGCAGTTCTAAGTCGGCATCCAGGTAACGGATTTTGGCCTCTCCGGGCTTGCGGTCAGTTTTCGTTAACATGATCAGCAATATGCCTGATCATGGGGACAAAAGAAAGCCCACAAATCGTTCAGAAGTTTTTGCTTTGTTCTCGTGAACAAATGTGGTACATGAGGGTCTGTTGGCGGGCTCGGGGCCATTCTTCGCCGAGTATGTTATAGACGAAAAGGAACGACTCATGTCCAAACCCAACCTGCAACTTGTGGATAAGGAATCCGGCGTGGATAAGCAGAAAGCTCTCGAAACGGCGCTCGCCAATATTGACCGTGCTTTTGGTAAAGGCTCGATCATGCGCCTTGGTGAAAAAAAATCGATGGACATTGAGTCGATTCCAACAGGCTCTCTGGGATTGGACATCGCGCTTGGCATTGGCGGCCTGCCGAAAGGCCGGGTGATCGAAATTTATGGCCCGGAAAGCTCCGGTAAGACGACTTTGTCGCTGCACATTGCGGCCGAAGCGCAAAAGAATGGCGGGGTCTGTGCCTTTGTCGATGCCGAGCATGCGCTTGACCCGGTCTATGCGGGCAAGCTGGGCGTCGATTTGGACGATCTTCTTGTCTCGCAGCCGGATACGGGTGAGCAAGCGCTAGAGATTGCCGACACTTTGGTGCGGTCGGGCGCGATTGACGTTCTGATCGTGGACTCTGTGGCGGCTCTAACGCCGCGGGCAGAGATTGAAGGCGAAATGGGGGACAGTTTACCCGGCCTACAAGCGCGTTTGATGAGCCAAGCCCTGCGCAAGCTGACCGGTTCGATCTCCAAGTCCAATTGTATGGTCATTTTTATCAACCAGATCCGGATGAAAATTGGCGTCATGTTTGGCAGTCCGGAGACCACAACGGGCGGGAATGCGTTGAAATTCTATTCGTCCGTCCGCCTCGACATTCGCCGCATTGGGGCCTTGAAGGATCGCGATGAGGTGATTGGCAACCAGACCCGTGTGAAAGTGGTCAAAAATAAAGTTGCGCCGCCCTTCCGACAGGTTGAGTTTGACATCATCTATGGCGAAGGCATTTCCAAAACCGGTGAGATTATCGATCTGGGAGTGAAGTGCGAAGTGATCGATAAATCCGGCTCCTGGTACTCTTATGGTCCCGAGCGCATTGGACAGGGCCGCGAGAAAACCCGTCAATTCCTCAAAGGCAATCCAGATATTAGCGATGAGATTGAGCTTGAAATTCGCAAGCGTTCTGGCTTGCTATCGGAAGTCTTGTTGACGGATGGCGGTGGTCCAGCCGATGCGGCAGAGGCAGGCTAAACTTACAGTTTAATCCAGACATCAAACCAAACATCTGTAACGCGCCAGGGGAATCGCTTGGCGCGTTGCTTTTATGGTCATATATCCACCTGCAAAGCGCTCATGACGGGTGAGCGGGCAAGAGGGAACTCAATGACAAGTGTCAACGATCTGCGCGAAGCTTTTCTGTCCTATTTCGAAAGCAAGGGGCATATCCGCAAAGCTTCTGCGCCGCTGGTGCCAGAGAGCGATCCGACTCTGCTCTTCGTCAATGCCGGTATGGTGCCGTTCAAGAATATCTTTACGGGCGCTGAGACCCCCTTTGCGCCGCGCGCCACGACGTCTCAAAAATGTGTGCGTGCTGGGGGTAAGCACAATGATCTCGACAATGTCGGTTACACTGCGCGCCATCACACATTCTTTGAAATGCTCGGCAATTTCTCCTTTGGTGATTATTTCAAAGATGAGGCGATCGCGTTTGGTTGGGAGCTGGCCACCAAAGAGCTGGGGCTGCCGGCTGATAAGCTATTGGTCACGGTCTATGCTGAGGATGATGAAGCGGCTGCGATTTGGAAAAAAGTGGCGGGCCTCAGCGATGACCGCATCATTCGGATCGCCACCTCAGACAATTTCTGGTCAATGGGCGATACCGGACCGTGTGGACCCTGTTCCGAAATCTTTTTCGATCATGGCCCTAATGTTTGGGGCGGCCCGCCCGGGACTGCTGACGAAGATGGCGACCGGTTTATCGAAATCTGGAACCTGGTTTTCATGCAGTTTGACCAACAAGCTGGCGGCACGCGGATCGACTTACCGAAACCCTCTATAGACACTGGGATGGGGCTAGAGCGCATCGCTGCCGTGCTGCAGGGCGTGCATAATAATTACGAGATTGACCTGTTCCAGAGCCTGATCGCGGCCGAAGAAGAGGTCTATCGCCAAACAGCAATTGGGGATCAGCTCGGCTCGTTCCGCGTCATTGCCGATCATTTGCGCACGTCGGCCTTTCTCGTCGCCGATGGGATTACCCCGTCAAATGAAGGGCGCGGATATGTTCTGCGTCGGATCATGCGCCGGGCGATGCGCCACGCTCATATTCTCGGGGCGCGTGAGCCCGGCATGCATCGGCTCGTGCCGGCTTTGATCGCAGAAATGGGCAAAGCCTTTCCAGAACTCGGCCGGGCCCAAGCGGCCATTGAAAGCGCGCTTGAACAGGAAGAAAGCCGATTCCAAAGCACCCTAGGACGGGGGCTCGCGCTCTTAGACGAGGCGAGCGCTGATATGACCGAAGGCGATACATTGCCAGGCGACACCGCGTTCAAGCTCTATGATACGTTTGGGTTTCCGCTCGATCTGACCCAAGACATTTTGCGCGGTCGAAACATGAGCGTTGACGAAGCCGGATTTGACGCCGCCATGGCGCTGCAAAAAGAAGGCTCGAAAGCCGCAGGGTTCGCATCCGGTGACACGGCATCGGATCAGCTTTGGTTCCGCATTCGCGACGCCATCGGCGCAACCGAGTTTTTAGGCTACGCGTCGCGGAGCGCTGAAGGCACGCTAAAAGCGATCGTCGCAGACGGCGCTCAAGTGGAGGCTTTGAAGGCTGGAGACCAGGCTGAGCTTATACTCGACCGCACACCGTTTTATGCCGAAAGCGGGGGTCAAGCGGGCGATCACGGGCTGATTCAAACGCCAAATGCGCGCTTCATTGTTCGCGATGTTCAAAAGCGTGCGGGTGACTTGCACGTTCATGTCGGTGAGCTGGTCGAAGGGACGCTGTCAGGCGGCGAAGAGGTCTCAGCTTCAATCAATGCGGATCGCCGCACGCGTATCATGGCCAATCATTCGGCGACCCATTTAATGCATGCCGCGTTGCGCGATGTGCTTGGGGCGCATGTCACCCAAAAGGGATCGCTGGTTGAAGAAGCGCGGATGCGCTTTGACTTCTCACACGGCGCGCCGGTGACGCCGGCTGAGATCGAGGCGGTCGAGGATCAGGTTAACGCGGTGATCCGCCAAAACACTCCGGTCGGCGTCTCCGTCACCTCCCCTGACAAGGCGATTGAAGCAGGCGCTTTGGCTCTATTTGGTGAGAAATATGGCGACGAGGTGCGCGTGCTCAGCATGGGCGCGGATCTGAAAGATACCCACAAAGCCTATTCGGTCGAACTTTGCGGCGGCACGCATGTGGAGCGAACGGGAGATATTGGCACATTCGTGATCCTGTCTGAAAGTGGTGTTTCGGCCGGCGTGCGGCGCATTGAAGTCGCGACCGGCGCCGAAGCGCTGGCGTTTTTGCGCAGTCGCGCGCAAGTTGCCGTAGATCTCTCGGAGCAGCTCAAAGTGCCACTCAAGGACGTCACCAAGAAAGTCTCTAGCCTTAGCGAGGAGCGCAAAACCCTTGAACGGCAGCTCGCGGATACAAAACGGGCGCTCGCTATGGCGGGCGAAAGCGGTGCCCCGTCCGGGCCTGAGGAGATTAATGGTGTCAACCTGATCGCCCGCGTCGCAGACGGCGTTGGAGGCAAGGATCTGCGCGCGCTAATCGATGAAGCCAAAGCGCAAATGAAGTCCGGCATTGCGGTCTTTATCGGCGTCAATGAGGGCAAAGCGGCGGTCGCGGTGGGGGTCACGGAAGACCTCATTGACACGCATTCCGCAGTGGAGCTGGTGCGCGTTGCCGCTGCCGAAGTTGGCGGCAAAGGCGGCGGAGGTCGCCCGGACATGGCGCAAGCTGGCGGGCCGGATGGCTCGAAAGCCGAAGCGGCCTTAGACGCGGTTCGTGCCGCTTTGCAAGCTTAACCCGCGAGCGCCCGGCCTAAGGCAGGCCGGGTTGCACAGTTTTTGAACCAGGCATCAAGATGATCGAATGCGGGCACATGTGTCATGTATTTTGGCCGCATAAGCACCGAGGCGACGTTTAAGTCCGCCACGCTAAACCGATCCGCAATTAGATAGGGGGTTTGGCCCAAATGCTGGTTGAGGACCCCGAACGCTTGCCGCCGGAGCGCATCGTCCACATCGGTGTCGCGGCGATTTGCAGAATCGTGCGGTCCTTCAAGTTCGCCCATCGCCCATAGAGTCCACTCAATTGCTTTTGAGCGCTCTGTCGGATCAATTGGGGAAAGCGTCGAAGCGGCAATATCACTGATATGCAGGTTGATCGCCAGCGACTCGACCATCGTCAGCGCGCCATCCTGAAACACTGGCACATGCCCGTTAGGATTCAAGGCTAAGAAATCAGGCTGCCGCGTGTCGCCATTTTGCCAATCGACCGGGACCAGTTCGTAATCGAGGGCGCTTTCCTCCAGCGCCCATAAACATCGAAAGGCTCTGGAGCTGCGGGTGCCATAAATCTGGATCATGAGGCGAAGGCCGTCGGAAAAATGGGTTCTGCATCGCCGCTGGTCCATTGCGGGCATTTCGGCATGATCAATTGAAACCGGGCGCTCTCTAAATGGCCCTCAAGCCAGGTTTGCAGGCGCGGCAATTCAACAGAATCGAACCAGGCGCGATCTGTGTTCGCGAATTGGCGAACGAATGGAAAAATCGCGATATCGGCAAAACTAACCCTGTCGCCGAACAATTGGGATTGGCCCGCCAGTTGAGCGTCGAGTTGCTGCAAAAACGCAAGCCCAAGCGCCCGCTGGTCTTCGCGGACGATGTGCTCACGCGCATATCGATTGGGATATTTGTAGCGATCGAGTGCGCGCTTAAACGGACCATCACATGCCGCGATCAGCGCCTCCATCTCGGGGCGCGTGCCGCGCTCAGGTGTCAGCCAAGCTTCGGCGTCATTTTGATCGAGCGCCCAGATCATCACATCGAGGCTTTCCTCAATGACCCGGCCATCCGGTTCGACAATCACCGGTACCGTTCCTTTCGGAGAGGCGTCTAGCATCTCGGCCGGCTTGTCTCGCAAAACCACTTCGCGCAATCGACATTCTATGCCCGCGGCCGCGATCGCCATGCGGGCGCGCATCGCATAAGGACATCGGCGAAAGGAGTAGAGGATCGGGCGCGGCTGGCTCACGCGGGCAGTTTCTTTCTCGGGGTCATGACTACATCATCGCCAATATGGGTTTCGCCGCGCGCTTTGGCGAGGCGAACTTGCTTTTGCCGCTCGCGCAGCGCTGCCATTTTGGCGTCGGAAAATGTGCCATAACATTTTGGGCAGG
>JBCBYJ010000300.1:0-2100 GCA_039815905.1 Pseudomonadota bacterium
TTCGAACGGCTCGCTGAGCGATTATGTCGATGCGTTTTTCGAGATGCCGGCGCTTGGCGGTGGTTTTGTCTGGGATTGGCGCGATCAAGGGCTGGCCGAAATCGATCATCAAGACCGGTTCTACTGGGCCTATGGCGGCCATTATGGCGATGAGCCGAATGATGCCAACTTCAATATAAATGGCCTAGTGGGGCCGGACGGCGTGCCGCATCCAGCTTTGCGCGAGTATCGCTGGGCGGCGCGGCCCGTCACCGCGACTCTCGGCGCAGACGGACACGTCATCGTCGAGAATAGGCGCAGCTTCACCGATACGCGGGATCTTGAGTTTCATTGGTTGCTCTTGCGAGACGGCGTTCGGGTCGAGGATGGCACGCTATCGCCGGTCGTGCCGCCGGGCGAGACGCTGACGCTTGACCCGTTCTTATCCGCCACACCTGATGATGCGGCTGAGTGGCATTTGACCGTGTCTTGGACTTTGCGCGACGCGACCGATTGGGCCGAAGCGGGGCATGTCGTGGCCTGGGATCAGCTGACCCTGAAAGCGCCAGCGCGGCCGGCGCTTCCGGCTTTGAACCTGGGTGCGTCACAAACGCCGCCTTTCCAATCGCAGACGGTTCGCAATGGTAATCTCGCCGTACGGTTCGATCCGCATGGCGCGATCAGTGCGATCTCGCTTGGTGATGAAGGGGTCTTGGCCTCGCCGATGACGGCCTGCGTCTGGCGCGCGCCGACCGACAATGATGGCGGCAAGCCGGGTGCCCGTCCCTTGTTCCAAAACAAGACCGCCGAATGGGTCAGCTATGGGCTCAATGATCTACAGTCGAGCGAGGTGACCAGCGAAGCGTGGGCGGCGCCAGGGGGGACGGTGCAATCGGTCGCGCGGACCTGGCGCGGCGTGAACGGACATGCGCTCGCCCATCAGAGCCGGGTTCAATTTTCGACCGACGGCTTGGTCTTTGAAGAAACCCTGATTGTGCCTGAGGCTTGGCAAGACTTGCCGCGCGTCGGTCTTCGGTTCGAAATCGCCGCGTCCTTTGATCAGATCGAATGGTTTGGGCTCGGTCCGGATGAGTCCTACCCTGATCGAAAAGGCGCGCAGAGTTTTGAGGTCTGGCACTCGACGATTGCTGAACAGTATCATCCATATGTGCGCCCACAAGAATATGGCGCCCATGATGAGACGCGCTGGGCGCGCGTGTTAAACGCGGCGGGCGACGGGCTGCAATTCACGTTTCCAACGCCGCTCAGTTTCACGGCGCGTCCGCATCATGATGTCGATTTGAACCAGGCGGAAACACTGGCGCAGTTAAAAACGCGGGAGACGACCGAAGTGCATATTGATGCCGCGGTCCGGGGGCTCGGGACGGCGGCGTGTGGTCCGGATGCCCTGCCGCAGTTCCGGGTCGGGCCGGGGACCTACGCGTTTCGCTGGATATTGAACGCGGTCAAAGCCGAGGCTTGATCGGGTCTATCTGTTCTTGTCATTCGGGGCTTGAAGCGGCTCAAACTCATACACAGACACACCGCGCGCATGGGCGTCGAATTTTAGCTTTCGATTGAGCGGCGCGTGGGCGCGCGAGGCGCAGTTTTGCCGGTCGCACAGATAGCAATTCACGCCAATCGGGGTTGGCCTTTGCGTGTCGAGCCCGAGCCGCTCAAAATAGACCAAGCTGTCGGCATAGGCCTTGTCACAGCCGAGCCCGATGGCGACGCGCGCTGGGGGATGGCCATAATGACCGCGCGAGCGGGTGATCGCTTTCGAGATTGACACATAAGTCGTCTCATCCGGCATTTGGATCAGTTGGGTCAACGTCTCGCCGGGCTGTTCAAACGTGCGGTGAATGTTCCAACGCGGACATGCGCCGCCAAATTTAGAGAAGTGAAACCGGCCTGCGCTGAACCGTTTTGAGACATTGCCCGCCGCATCGATGCGCAAAAAGAAAAATGGGATTCCGCGCGCATCCGGCTTTTGCAGCGTGGTCAGACGGTGCGCGGTTTGCTCAAAACTGGTGCCGAAACGGTGGCTGAGCAGATCGACATCATAGCGCGTATCCTCGCAAGCCTTTAAGAAGGCGTCATAAGGCATCAGCAACGCCGCGG
>JBCBYJ010000301.1:0-2078 GCA_039815905.1 Pseudomonadota bacterium
ATTCTAAAACAAGGCGAGCCCGAATAGCGTCACGCAAGGATATAAGCAATTCTACGCAGTGACGTGGGTCTATTGCTGCGCTCCATTGGTATCAAATCGACCAAAGGAGCTTCCCTATGAGCCATACCCCTCACGACCTCGCGGACGACTTTCCTGAAGATCAGGCGCGCATTCGCGAACTCAAACGCACCAGCCCGCATTTCGCAAAACTGGCGGATCGCTATCATGAGGTTAATCGCTGCATCCATCGCATGGAGGCGCGCATTGAGCCGGTCACGGATGTGACGGAGTATGCGCTTCGCCGCGAGCGAATGATGCTGAAAGATCAGCTGTATGCGATGATGCAGCCGAGCGGATTTTCTCGCGCCAGCTAAGCCCTTGTTGGCTCGGTTCAGTATTGCTGCCGCATCCTGTCAGTTACAATCGCAACATATGACTGGCGCGCGCCGAATTTCGGCACTAGGCGAAGCGTCATGTCACCGTCGCTCCGTATTGGATTTTTCTGCTGCTTGGGCTGCTACCTGATTTGGGGCTGTTTACCGCTCTATTTTCGGGCGCTGGATCATATTGCGCCAATGGAAATGCTGGCGCACCGCATCATTTGGAGCGTCCCAACCGGTCTCGTCCTGATCTTGATCGCGCGCAATTGGCGCCAATTGCGCCAGGCTTTGACCTTGCAGCGGGTCCTTTGGTTGACTCTGTCAGCGGCGATGATCGGTCTCAATTGGTTCGTCTATATCGTTGCGGTTGGGCAAGAGCGGGTGATGGAGGCCAGTCTTGGCTATTATATCAATCCCCTGGTCAATGTGCTGGTCGGTGCGGTTTTCTTCTCGGAACGGTTGCGCCAGACCCAATGGATTGCCGTGGCCTTGGCCGCGATTGGCGTCTGGATCATGACCCATGCGCTGGGGTATTTTCCCTGGATCGCATTGGTCTTGTGTTTCACATTTGGCTTCTACTCGGTCATTCGCAAACAAGTGCAGGTCGACAGCCGCGCTGGCTTTCTGGTGGAGTCGGCGATCTTAGCGCCCTTGGCCATGCTTTGGCTCGGTTGGTTTGTGGGCCAGCCAGACGGGCGCTGGATGGGCGACGGCGGTTGGGACATTCCAATGCTGCTCGCGGCAGGCCCGGTCACGGCGGTGCCGCTGATTTTGTTTGCACTTGCGGCCAAACGTTTGCGCTTATCGACGATAGGGATGATGCAATATATCGGCCCGACACTGCAGTTTTTGATCTCTGTCTATGTCTTCGGCGAAGTCTTTGACCTGACCCATGCCTTGGCGTTTGCGTTCATATGGACCGCCGTGATCGTGTTTACTGTGGACAGTTTGCTCGGCGAAGCGAAAGCCCGGCGACTGGCGCGTGCCGCGGCATCCGTGCGGTAAAAAAACCCCGGCACACAGGCCGGGATCGAAGAGACTTAATGGCAGTCATTGGAGTTTCCAAACTCTACCCTCTGTCTCAGCAAAGCCCGTGCCAGGTTTGATAAATTCAATTCAAAGTCGTAATCCTTTTATAAACAACCATACAGCGCTTGGACGAGCCGGGTTGCGCGTGGGTCGGCTTGCAGGCTGTTGGATTGACGATTCATGACATAAGCCGCACTCAGCCCGCGATCGGGATCGCCAAGCGCCAGAGAACCGCCCCAGCCCGAATGGCATAGAGTCTCCGGGTTGGGTCCATACAATCCAATATTGTTCCGCATCACTCCGGCGGCGAATTCGGTGACGTACGGCAAGACCAGGTCCTGCCCGCTGACCCGGCTTTGCGTCAGCGCGTCGAACGCCGCTTCTGACACCACCCGTCGGCCTTGCAACAGACCGCCATGCGCATAGATCCCATACAGGGCGGCGACGGCTTTGGCGGTGCCGATGCCGTTTGCTGAGGGGATCTCAATCTCGCGCCAAACCGCGCCGCCGCGATCAGGGGCCGCCCACTTGGTCAAAAACGCGGCGCGCGTGGCGTCATTAATCTCGCCAAGATCCGGCAGCGCGCGCGGCCGCATAATCTCAGCGATGCGCGCATGATCAGGCGCCGGTGTGCCAATTTGAAAGTCGATCTCGGCCGGGCCCGCGATC
>JBCBYJ010000302.1:0-2076 GCA_039815905.1 Pseudomonadota bacterium
CGCGCGGTGTTTCCCGACTTGGCCAATCGCTCCAGTTCGGCGGCCAAACGGCTGAGTTCGGTCGCCCCAATGTTTGAGGCGGCGCCTTTCAGAGAGTGTGCGTGGTGCTCGATTTCATGGCTATTGGACTCGCTGAGGCCAGGCAAACGCCAACTCAATTCATCGACAAAGATGCGGCCAATTTCGGTAAAGGTTTCAAGGTCGCCTTCCCAGACGTCCTGAATGGCGTCAGCATCAAGTGCGGGCATATGAGTCTCCTGTCTTGTCGGTTCGCTGGTATCTGGGCTCAGCCATTTGCCGAGCGCGCTGCGCAGTGAATTCAGCCGAACCGGCTTGGTCACATAGCCGGACATGCCGACTTCGAAAGCGCGGTCACGGTCGCCTTTTAGCGCGTGTGCGGTCATTGCGATGATGGGGGCGGTGAAGCCCCGTTGGCGCAGAATGCGGGTGGCTTCTAGGCCATCCAAATTCGGCATCGACACATCCATCAGGATGACGTCAAAATCGCTGGACAAAGCGGCATCAATCGCCGCCGCGCCATCGAGGACATGGTCATAGTCGAGGCCGAGCCGGTCGAGCATTTTCTTCGCCACCATGGCATTGGTTTCAGAGTCTTCTGCGATCAAGACCCGGCCCTTGAGATGCGCGGTCTCGTCGACCTGTGACCCAACCGGCTCTGCGTTCAGAGCGGCGCGTGTGACAGGGACCCAAAACTTGAATGTTGAGCCTGCCCCCGGGGCGCTGCTGAGCGAGATTGAGCCGTCCATAATATCCACCAATTGCTTGCAGATGGCGAGCCCGAGGCCAGCCCCGCCATGCGATTTAGACCGCGAGGAGTCGGCCTGCTTGAAGCGATCGAACAGGACGACTTGGTCGCGCTTGGAGATCCCGATGCCTGTATCAGAGACTTCCACGATCAGGCGCCCCTCGGTGTCGCCGCCATCATAATCGACATGCACCGAGACCGAGCCGCGCTGGGTGAATTTGAGCGCATTGCCGACCAGATTGATGAGAATTTGTCGAATCTTGCCGACATCGGATTTTACAATTTGTCCCGCCGCTGCAACCTGGGTTTCAAGCCGAATGCCTTTCTTGTCCGCCAGCGGACGAAAGACTTCACTGACAAGCGTCGAAAGGTCCGCAGGGTCGAAGACCGAGTGCTCTAAATCGACTTCGCCAGCCTCGATACGAGACAGATCGAGCAAGTCATCGATCAAAGTCAGGAGGGTTTCAGCCGAGCGCTCAGCAGCTTTGATCAATCCAGCGGACTGCGTACTGACGCCGTCGCGTTCGACCAAAGACAATGACCCAATCACGCCATTCAACGGCGTGCGCATTTCGTGGGACATATTGGCGAGAAAATCGGATTTCGCATCATTTGCTTTCTCCGCCGCCTCTTTCGATTGGCGCAATTGCTGCTCTTTGGCGAGGCGATCGGAGATATCGCGCACCACGCCATAATACAGCACGCTGCCAGCGCTTTCGATGCGCCGGCCAAGCACTTCGGTTGGCACCCGCGCGTTTTGGGCGTTGAGAAAATCGACGCGGACTTTCACCGTGTCGCCGGACCCGGCCACAGACATGCCCGACAATGCCGATGCGAGACTATCCGGCGATACGAAGTCGATCGCTGGAATCTTCAACATCTCGTCTTTGCTGTAGCCCGAGAGTTCACAGGCGAGACTGTTCGCATCCAGCAATTCGCCTTTCTCATTGATCACGACAATCGCGTCTGGCGACAGTTCAAACAGGCTTTGAAATCGTTCTTCGGAGGCCTGCAATCGATCTTGCGCCGCTTTCGCTTCGGTAATGTCGCGCAGATAGGCAGAGAAGAATTTATGGCCGCCAAACTCGACGGGCGAGATCGCAAGCTCGACTAAGAGATCATCGCCCGCTTTGTTGATCGCAGGCACTTCAACCCGCTTGTTCAGGACGGCATGCTCGCCGGTCGCGAGATATTTTGTTAAACCGTTATGATGCGCCGAGCGCAGCGTCTCCGGAATCACCAGGTCCGCCAGGCTCGCGCCGATTGCTTCGGCTCGGCTGTACCCGAAAATACGCTCGGCGGCAGGATTG
>JBCBYJ010000303.1:0-2070 GCA_039815905.1 Pseudomonadota bacterium
TATAGAGGGCATTTCCGCATATGCTAAGCTCTCAAAGCAAAGAAGCACGAGAATCAAACCCGCCACATTCGCGATTGGGAATAAATTTATAGAATAAGTGCGACTCAAGATTCCACTCATGCATCAATTTGAAATAAATTAGTACAACAAGTATTTACTAATTCAAACACCGGAACCCAATTTATTCATTCATAACTAACAGATTAGCCCATCCAATGAGCCAAATACTTTGTTTTCAAAGCATAAGCGATAACCTAATTCCTCGCGGGACGCATTATGGGCGATGATTTGTATCTTGAGCGACTCGATGGCGCTCCCCTCAAAGCCCCTCGCGGACTTGCGCGACGCTGAGATCCGGCGAACCAGCGCCCGTTTGTTCGGCCTGTTTGACCAAGTCCGACACCCGCGCACAAATCGGCGCCGATCGCCCAATGCGCGCCGCGAGGCCTATGACCGCGCCCTGTAATTCATCAATCTCGGTCGTCCGGCCTTGCTGTAAGTCTTCCCACATGGAGGAGCGGGCGAGCGGGTCGATTTTTAACATCCGGGCGGCGAGGATTTTAAAGATCGGCGTCGGCAGGCGCATCAGATGCGGCTGGAATTTGGGCGGGATTGGCAGCGCCGAATAAGGTGTGATCTCGGCCGCCTTTAAGACCCGCAGCGTTTCGGCCAATTGATCGGCCAAAAGGCGCCGCCAAGCACGGGTTTCAATCTGTTGCTTGAGCGGTAATCCCGACAGCGCATTCAACGCATTGTTCAAATTGAGCAGCAGCTTGCCCCACATCACCGCGGGCATATCGTCAGAGACGACGACATCTATAGGCGGCGCCGTTAGCGCACCGCGCAAGCCATCCGTGCCCGCCGCAATGACGATCTCGCCAGACGTGCCTTGATGGAACCGGCCCTCGCCCAATTGCGCAACATTGAACGGCACCATGCCGGCCACAACGCGGCGCCCGCCGACGCTCTGTTCAAGTTTTTGCGCATTGGTGACGCCGTTTTGCAGGCTGACAACGACGGCGTCTGGAGAGGCGAGCCGGTTAATCTCTTCGCCGATGGACACGGTCGCGCCGCTTTTCACAGTGACGAGAATGATATCGGCCTGGCTGAGCACGTCCGGGCTGACCGACAGGTCTAAGTCAGCCGCTGCGATCTGATGATCATGGCCGTTCAAATCGGTCAGGGTCAGGCCATGCGCAATGAGTTCGTTCTTTATCCGCTCACGTCCGAGAAACTTGACGCGCCGTCCGGATTGCTGGAGCCGCCCGCCCACATAGCAGCCAATGCTGCCCGCCCCGGCAATGACAATGGTCGGGTCTTTGGAGACGTCAGACACGATCACGGCGCTCCGATTGACGGCGACATTCTCGCCGTAGCAGGTCGATGTGTGGCGCTGTGGCTGGCGGGCGCATGAGGCAAGTTAAAGGCCTAAGACCCGTTTGGCGATGATGTTCTTTTGGATCTCATTGGTCCCGCCATAAATGCTCTGCGCCCGCGCGCCGAAATAGGTCGAGACGCCTGGCGCGGCATAGGCGGCATGATCCGTCCAGTCTGCGCTCACACTGTCTTCGAAGCTGCGTAATCCATGCGCGCCTGCAACGTCCAAATAGAGCGTCGTGATTTGCTGCGCGGTTTCCGTTGCCAGGATTTTAATGATCGAAGCTTCTTTGCCCGGGCTGCCGCCATCCTTGACCGCAGACAGCACCCGCATCACCGTCATTTCGAGCCCGTCAACCGCCATATCGGCATCGCTGAGCTTTCGGGCAAAGGCGGCATCATCGATCAGCTTCGTATTGCCGCCCGTTGGTTCGGCGGTGGCAAGCGTACGGATATGGCGCAATTGCTTTCGCTTGCCACCAATGCGCGCATACGATGTGCGCTCAAAGCCGAGCAAGTATTGGCTATACGTCCACCCTTTGCCGGGTTCGCCAATCAGGTAATCCGCCGGAACGCGCACGTTTTCAAACATCACCATGTTGAGGACGTGTTTGCCATCAATTGTAATGATCGGTTTCAACGTCACACCAGGCCGGGTCATTTCGCAGCAGATGAAACTGATGCCCATCTGTT
>JBCBYJ010000304.1:0-2070 GCA_039815905.1 Pseudomonadota bacterium
GGTCAGCGTTTCGCGCAGCAAAGGTAAATTGCACGCGGCGACGGTGACGCAGTGCAATTTACCTTTCAACATGTTGACCAGCAAAGCTCGCCCTCCCTATCGAAACCACATGGCAGGCTAGGCCTGCTATGCACATATGGGTACTGCCTATCCTAAGGTAAAGGCTTTTCGTGCAGTGCAAGAAGCGTGCTAAAAGCACAAAACGAGAGTGTGGAAAAGGGGCCTGACTTCGCTGTCAGCAGGAGATTGAAAAAGAAGGAGGATTTTTTGGCAGAAAAGGAGACTTGAACCGCTGATTTCAGACCCGTTTCGCCTGTAGCATCATTGCGAAACCGAACGCCTACTCGCCAAGTGTCAACCCTAATTCGGTCAGCGTTTCGCGCAGCAAAGGTAAATTGCACGCGGCGACGGTGACGCAGTGCGACGTCTATTATGAAGGCTCTGTCTCCATCGACCAGGACCTGCTCGACGCCGCTGGGATCTTGCCGCATGAGCGGGTCGATATCTGGAACATCACCAATGGCGAGCGCATTTCAACCTATGCGATCGAGGCCCCGCGGGGCTCCCGAACGATCGGCATCAATGGCGGAGCGGCCCGCAAATTTGCCCTTGGCGACCGGGTTGTGATCGCCGCCTTCGTCCAAATGGACGCCGAATTGGCGCGCCAACACAAGCCCCTCGTCGCCCTCATGGACGACCAGAATGAAATCAAAACGCCCAGCGCGTCTTACTAAAGTCGATCCGCATTGCCGGCGCAGACCCAAGGCTTTGACTCTGCCGGCCAATGTGGCGGACGGGTTTACTCGGCCGGCTGCCGCAGCTCAAACGTGACATTGACCGTCACCGAATAGCCAACCTCGCCACTGGCAATCGGGGTTGAACTTTCCAGGCTCCGCGCTTGCGCCATGACGGCTCTTGGTTGCGGGCTAAACCCGCCGCTTTCAGAGATCGTCACCACGCGTGCAACTTCATAACCGGACGCCGCCGCATAAAGCTCGGCCCGTGCGATGGCTTCTTTCATCGCAATATCGCGCGCTGCATTCTTCGCCGCGCGATCATCCTCGAGCGCAAACCGCAAGCCGCTAAACGTGTTGCCTCCGGCGCCGACCAAAGCGTCCATGGTCTCGCCCAGCGAGTCCAAATCGCGAACCAGAACACTCAATTGGTTCGACGCTTGATAGCCGGTCAAGCGCGGCTGGCCGGACGAGCGACTGGAATAATCGTATTGCGGTTGCAGCGAAAAGTTCGAGGTTTGCATATCGCGGCGCTCAACATTCGCCGCTTCCAAAGCCGCGAACACGCCGTTCATTGCGGTGGCGTTGGCCTGCATCGCGGCTTGCGCAGTTTCGCCTTGGGTTTGTACCCCCGCCGTCAAATAAGCGATGTCCGGGTCGCGCAGGACCGAGCCTTCTGCGGTCAGGCTGATCGTCGTTTCGGGTTGGATTGAATTGGGATGATTGGTGAGGATCGGCTCAGCATTTGGCGTCACCGTCGGAACGGGCACCGAGTCGGCTTGCGCCGGCGCCGGATCGGGGGTGCTGGCTTCGGTCGTCGGCGCCGCGCCGCCGCACGCGGTCAATGCCATGAGTGAAACAGCCGCCAGACCGATTGTGAGCGGTGTTTTGTTAGATAAGGTCATACGTCCCTCCATGAGGCTCAAAAAACTTGCAGTCTCAATTGAATTGCCCCATTGCGACAAAATCAAGTCTGGCGTTTTATGCGTTCATTCATCTTGAGCAAGGGCCTGTAGCTCAGTTGGTTAGAGCGGACCGCTCATAACGGTTTGGTCGGGGGTTCAAGTCCCTCCGGGCCCACCACCCCGTACTCAGGGGGTCTAAAATGCTCCAAAAGCCTGAATGGCGCTGCGATTCCGGCGGTTCGATAACCTTCATTTCTGTCGAAGGGGACCAACCCGGAAAATACCAGTCTCAGGATCATTCTGCGGCCTTCAAAATCCGATTTTTGCCAAAGATTCCAAGGAGATGACAGGAAGGTGCAGGCGGTTCGATAAGCCTCTTCAAAACTCATGCGGGGTTTGCCCTGATTTTGAGCGATGGACGCGTATTTCAG